>NZ_KV792243.1:0-572 GCF_001808125.1 Staphylococcus sp. HMSC14D10
TTTATTGATATTCTCTCTTTGACCTGTGACATATTCGTTGTATTCATCAAAATATTTTGCAGTTTTCAATTAAATTCCTCGTTTCAATTAGTTTTTAAGCCTATTTCTCTTATGTAGTTATATGGCTTTTTAATCTCTTTTTGTGGTAATCGTTTCGGTATAGTTTGCAGCAATATCAAGACTTTCTCAAAGTCGATATTATTTTCATTTCTGTTATAAATAAATTCTTTAAATGATTTCTTATCCAGATCATTCAACTTTGCTACAAACTCATCATTATTCATATTCTTTTCAGTAGCACCATCTTCTTTTTCTCTGAGTGCTTTCTCTTGATTAAGCGTCAACTTATGAGGATAAGTCTTTGCCTTTTGACGATTGTCATTTATATATGAATAATCGTTTTCTACACCTTTATTACGCTCATTTCTATTTATTTGAATATATTTGTATAGTTCAATCTTAAAACGCTCTACCATGTTCATATGAGCCTCTGAGCGTGTATTAATGTAATCTTTAATATACTTTTGTTCTTTAGTAGAGAAACGCCCTAGAACAGTATAAAAGGCGTTTAA
>NZ_KV792244.1:0-20234 GCF_001808125.1 Staphylococcus sp. HMSC14D10
GACTCATCAGTCCGATTTGACGTAGAGCCTTTTTATATATGCCATTCTTTATAAAATTGATTTAAAAACTGTTCCATAAACGCATGTCTTTCTCTAGCTAATTTTCGACCAGTTTCAGTATGCATTAAATCTTTTAATTTTAATAATTTATCATAAAAGTGACGTATAGCTGAAGGTTCTAAATTAGTAATCGTTTCAATATTAGGTATGTCTCTATGTGGTGATTCTGTCCACATTGGCTCATTAAAATGGCCTGAAAATTGAAATGCTCTAGCAATACCAATAGCACCAATCGCATCTAGTCGATCAGCATCCCTTACAATTTGTCCTTCAATAGGAAGGTCTACATGATTATTTTGTCCATTTCTATAACTTAAATGCTGAATGATGTAAATAATCTTTTTTTGTTGATCAAAAGATACACGAATGTTCTTTAAAAATGTTTTTAAACGATCTAAAGCATTGGCTTTATTTGTTAACTTATCATCAATGACATCATGAAGTAATGCAGATAATGTGATAATTAAATATTCTCCTTGTTGCTCGCATTTAGAGATTGTTTGAGCTAGTGACGTTACACGTTCTACATGTGCAATATCATGACCAGAATAATCATTTTTATGAAAATTTTTCATATAACGATGCGCTAATTCTATTTGTCGTGTTACATTCATTTTAATCTCCTTATTGTTCAGATAAGTTCGGGACTAAAGTATTATTTTAAGTCTATAATATTTTCAATGTAATTTTTTAAACTACTATATCTAAATTATCTATAGAATAGGTGAAAGTAATTGAGATATACCTTCTTTAAATTTAATCCACAGGCTTCGTTTATTATATAAGTCTTCAGTGAGTCGGTAGGATACTTTCATATCTTGAATAAATGCTTCTTTTAGTTGAGTTGCAATTGCTTCATCATAGATAAATGCGTTTACTTCAAAGTTCAATGTAAAACTACGATTATCCATGTTGGCAGTACCTACTGAAGCAATTTCATCATCAATAATTAATGTTTTGGAGTGTAAGAAACCATTATCATAATGATAGATTTTCACACCAGCTGATAATAGAGAAGCTGCGTTTTTTAAGGTAGCCCAATAAACAAAAGGATGATCAGGTTTATTAGGAATCATGATATTGACCTCTACACCACCTAAAGCTGCTATTTTAATTGCATCAATGAAGGCTTGATCAGGAATAAAATAGGGTGATTGAATATAAATAGATTGTTTAGCTGAAGAAATCATTTTCAAATAACCATATTTGATTTGCTCCCAATCTTCATCAGGACCACTTGAGGCAATTTGTACACCTATTGTTCCACCAGAGTCTACATCAGGAAAATAGCGATCTTCATATTCGATTGAATCACGGTTTGATTGTGAATTCCAATCTAATATAAATCTCAGTTCAAGTGCGTTTACAGAATCTCCTTCTAATCGCAAATGAGTGTCTCGCCAATATCCAAATTTTTTATCTTTACCTAAATATTCGTCGCCTACATTAAAACCACCAACATAACCAATTTTACCGTCAATAATAACTATTTTTCTATGGTTTCGGTTATTCATACGGAGGTTTATAAGTGGGAGTTTAGAAGGGAAGAAAGATTCAACATGTCCACCTTTTTGACGGAAGTGTTTTAAATCTTTTTTTCTTAAAGTTCTTGATCCCATATCATCGTATAACATTTTAACTTCTAAGCCCTCATCAAGTTTATCCTCAAGTGCTGAGAGAATTCGATGACCTAATTCATCACTTTTGAAAATATAGTATTGAATATGTATATAATCCTTTGCATTTTTAATATCACTTAATAATGCATCAAATTTTGCATGGCCATCAGTATAAATCTTGATTTGATTATCAGTAGTAAGGAATGCAGCATTGTTAAAAAGTAACATGCGTACCATTTCTTTAAACTTAACAATTTGATGATTACCTTTTGAGAAATCGTCGCTTTCTAATGCTTCAATTTGTTCATCGACAATCATAGCAAGCCCTTTACGGTCTTCCTTTTTCAATTTAAAAATACGATTGCTTTGAATTTGGCGTCCTAATAGTAAATATAAAATAAACCCTATAATTGGTAAAAATACTAAAACAAGTAGCCAAGCCCATATTGAACCAGCACTACGGCGCTCCATAAAGATAATAACAAACGCAAAAATTAAGTTTAATATAAAGGCAGCAATTAAAATGATATTAATAATCAATGAGGAATGCGTGAAAGACATTGAATATATTTCTACCATAGTACGCCTCCTGTTTATTTTTTAATTCTTGCAAGAATAAGATAAGTCTAGTACTTTCTTAAACTTAATTGTATCATGGCATTAACTAAATAGCATGACTCTTTTTCATGAAAATAAGTTACAGTGTTTGACGAATATGAAGGTAAATTATACGATATGATAGTACTATTAGAAAGGGTGACGACCTTGAATAATCATGAAAATGCACATCATTCCAAACAAATTAAAATGAATTTAAAATCAAGACTAAATCGTATTGAAGGGCAAGTTAGAGCGATTAATCGCATGATTGAAGAAGATGTATACTGTGATGACGTGCTAACTCAAATTAGAGCTACAAGATCTGCATTAAATAGTGTGGCCACTAAGTTGCTAGATCATCATATGAAAAGCTGTATCATGGATAAAGTGAATAACGGCGCTCAAGAAGAAGCGATGGAAGAATTGTTAGTGACATTTCAAAAATTAATGAAAGATTAGGGGTTAATTAAATGAACTTTAGTGAAATTAGAATTAGTGAATTAAATACTGAAGAGCAAGCTAATTCGCTCCAACATAGACTTGAGAAGATGATAGGTGTAGATGAAGTAATTGTAGAACTAAATGACCAATTAGTTAAAATTTCTTATGAAACACCAACGAATTTAAATAGTATTGAAAAAGAAATTTATGATGATGGTTATAAGGTATTAGGTTGATAAATTAAAATAATTTTGTTAAATATCAATTTTATGCTGAATTAATGTAGTAAAACATCGATAATTGGGGTAGTATAACTTTGAAGTCATAAAACGAGGTGAAAGCCATGAGTAATTCGGATAAATTGCAAAATGTTGTTAAATTATTATCGTCATTAGGTGTGAATATTAAAAAAACTAAAACTCGTTTAGACATTATTAATACATTGCCAGCTACAACACCTGTGCGCCAAGAACTTAAATAGTCTGCTAGCAATTGATAAAGGGAGAAGCGTAATCACTTTTAAATGTGATTACGCTTCTTTATTAGGCATTGTTTGTCTTTGATGGAAATGTATAGATAAGACGACACCTATACCAACCATTAAACTCCATAGTGAACTACCGCCGTAACTAATAAATGGTAATGGTATACCGGTAATAGGTAGTAATTGGATTGTCATACCTATATTTTGTAATATATGGAAGACAAGTAGTGATACATAGCCTATGATAAATATTTTGCTGAATGGAGATTCAACTTTCGTAGCAAGTCGAATTAAATGAAAAATTAATGCTAAAAAGATGAGTAGTAAAACTACAGCGCCTATAAATCCCATTTCTTCTCCAACTACTGAGAATATAAAATCTGTATGATTTTCAGGAATGTAAACCTCACCATGATTAAATCCTTTACCGAATAATTGACCAGACCCAATCGCTTTTAAAGATTCTGTTAAGTGATAACCGTCTCCAGCACTATATGAATATGGATCCAACCAAGAATTAATTCGCCCCATTTGATACATTTTCACACCTAGAAGGCTCTCAATTAACGTTGGTTTATAAATGATAGCTAATATAATAGTTCCTCCAAAAACAAAAGCGGCTATAAATAATGGTGCTAAGATTCTCCATGTAATACCGCTAACTAACATTATTCCTATAATAATAGCGCAAATCACAAGCGTTGTACCTAAGTCATTTTGTAATAAGATTAAAGCCATTGGTACTATTGAAATTCCTATGATTTTAAAAAACAAGACCAAATCAGTTTGAAAAGATTTATTAAAAGTAAAACGATTATGGTTAGAAACGCTCTTTGCTAGTGCTAGAATTAAGATGACCTTCATAAATTCTGAGGGTTGAATACTTATTGGTCCAAATGAATACCAACTTTTAGCACCATTAATGATTGGTGTAATAGATGTTTCAGGTAATATGAGTAAACCGATAAGTAGTACGCAAAAGATAAAATAAAGAATATATGTATTATTTCTAATCTTTTTAGGTGAAATAAGCATAATAACTAATGCGATAATAGTACCTAATATGTAATATATGATTTGGCGAATACTAAAGTTTGCACTATATTGTCCTCCACCCATAGCTGAACTAATCGTAGTAACACTTATAATGGCAAGTATGGTTAATAATGCTACAAGTATCCAGTCTATCTTACGTAGCCAATGTTTTGAAGGCTGTTGACGGGATGAATATTTCATGAGAAAACTCCTTAAATTCTTATAATCGAACGATTAATATTATATACAAATTTTACATGACTTTATATTAATTTGCTAGAAAATAACAGGCTGAATATAGAAAACTAAAAATTCTATCTAAAATTGTGTTTGAATTATGATTGGTAAATTATTCTAATAAAAACCAAAAAAATTATTTAAACATAATTAGATTTAAGTTGATAAATGCAAAATCACTTTAGACTGTGATAATATTGATTTTTAGAAAGCATAGTTTAAACTAAATAAAATTTATAAAATATTGATAGTTAACTAAAAAGAAAAAGTAAAAATGAATTGAAAGAGATATAGACATTTGTAAGAAGTTGAAATAACGTAATAGTTTAATACTTCTCATAAATGATTGAGTTATGATCTTTCTTAATGGAGGAACTACTTATGGTGAAAGAAAACATTTGTATCGTATATGGTGGTAAAAGTGCTGAACATGATGTTTCTAAATTGACTGCGCAAAATGTTCTTAATGCAATTGATAAAGAAAGATATTTAGTGGATATCATTTATATTACGAATGATGGCTTATGGAAGAAAAAAGAAAATATCACTGAGGAAATTAAAGAAATTGAATCCCTAAATATGACAGATATAGAAGCGGGCGAAATCACTATCTTGCTTAAAGAAAGTAGCGATGGTAAACCTTATGATGCTATATTCCCATTACTTCATGGCCCTAATGGTGAAGATGGAACAATTCAAGGGTTATTTGAAGTTCTTGATTTACCATATGTTGGGAATGGTGTACTAGCTGCATCAAGTTCAATGGATAAACTTGTCATGAAACAATTATTTGAACATAGAGGATTGCCTCAATTACCTTACATTAGTTTCTTAAGAAGTGAATATGAAAAATATGAGGGTAACATTATTAAACTCGTTAAAGATAAACTTACATATCCAGTATTCGTAAAACCTGCAAATCTTGGTTCAAGTGTAGGTATTAGTAAATGTAATAATGAGGATGAATTAAAATCAGGTATTGAGGAAGCTTTCCAATTTGACCGTAAACTTGTTATTGAACAAGGTATTAATGCTCGTGAAGTTGAAGTAGCTGTATTAGGCAATGACTATCCTGAAACAACATGGCCAGGAGAAGTTATCAAAGATGTTGCATTCTATGATTACAAATCAAAATATAAAGACGGTAAAATCAGTTTACAAATTCCTGCAGAATTAGATGAAGAAGTACAAATGACATTAAGAAACATGGCATTGGAAGCATTTAAAGCTACAGATTGTTCGGGATTAGTACGTGCGGATTTCTTTGTTACTGAAGACAATCAAATTTTTATTAATGAAACAAATGCAATGCCTGGATTCACAGCATTTAGTATGTATCCAAGTTTATGGGAGAATATGGGCTTATCTTATTCTGACCTAATCACAAAATTAATTGACCTAGCTAAAGAACGTCACGAGGATAAAAAGAAAAACAAATACACAATTGACTAAGAGAGGGATTCATAAATGATAGAAGTTTCTTTACAGCAAATTCAGGAATGGATACCTTGTGATATTGATTCACAATATTTACAACAAACCATCAAAGGTGTGACGATCGATTCACGTGCAATCAAAACTAATATGTTATTTATACCATTTAAAGGTGAGAACGTAGATGGTCATCGCTTTGTTTCACAGGCGTTAAAAGATGGCGCTGGTGCTTCTTTCTATGAAAAAGGCCATGACATTGATGATAATGTGGAAGGACCTATTATATGGGTAGACAATACATTAATTGCGTTACAACAATTAGCTAAAGCATATCTTAAACATGTGAACCCTAAAGTAATAGGTGTTACTGGTTCAAACGGTAAAACAACTACAAAAGATATGATTGAGAGTGTATTACACACTGAATTTAAAGTTAAAAAAACGCAAGGTAATTACAATAATGAAATAGGCTTACCATTAACTATTTTAGAGCTTGATTTAGATACAGAGATTTCAATATTAGAAATGGGTATGTCTGGATTCCATGAAATAGAATTACTTGCTAATATAGCAGAACCAGATATTGCTGTTATTACAAATATTGGTGAATCACATATGCAAGATTTAGGTTCTCGTGAAGGCATTGCTAAAGCTAAATCTGAAATAACAATTGGACTTAAAAAAGAGGGAACATTCATCTATGATGGTGATGAACCATTGCTTGAACCACATGTTAAAGAAATCAAACATGCTAAATGTTTAAGTGTAGGTTTGAAACAAGATAATGCTTTAGTATGCGAAGTAGAACATAGTGAAAATGATGGCATTGCTTTCTCTATTAACGGTAATGAACATTATAAATTACCTATTCTTGGAATCCATAATATGAAAAATGCAGCTATCGCAATTGCTATTGGTCATGAACTAGGACTTAAATATGAGACTATTCAACATAACATTAATCATGTTCAACTCACTGGTATGCGAATGGAACGCCATATTACTGATGATGATATTACTATCATAAATGATGCTTATAATGCCAGTCCTACAAGTATGAAAGCCGCAATTGATACTTTGAGTCAAATGGAAGGTAGAAAAATTATTGTACTTGCTGACTCACTTGAATTAGGGGAAAATAGTCGTTCAATGCACGAAGAGGTAGGCGCATATTTAGAAGGTAAAAACATCCATACTTTATTAACATATGGCAAAGATGCAAAGTATATTAGTGATATAGGAGGTCAATTTGTTGACCACGTTGAATATTTTATTGATAAACAACAATTAACTCAATATTTAATAAATAACTTAGTTGCTAACGACAAAGTTCTTGTAAAAGGTTCAAGAGGAAATAAACTTGAAGAAGTTGTAAATAAATTGATTTAATTATTTTCAAAATTACTATCATGCTAAGCAAGTCACTAATTAGGAATCTAAATCCTTTAGTGGCTTGTTTTTTTACTTTAAAAATTTAAATAATAAGTGAAAAATGTAAACGCTATTATATGAAAATAGATTTGAAAACGAGTTTATCTATAAAATTGCTTTATTGCGATATGTAATTTTAGGTGGTACTATATAGAAGTTGACGTAATAAGAGGACCTTATATACACAAACGTATATTGATAAATAAGAAAGTTAAAAGGAGAATTATATTGCAAAATTTTAAAGAACTAGGGATTTCGGATAAAACAGTTGAGACCCTTGAAGCAATGGGCTTTAAGGAACCCACACCTATCCAAAAAGATAGTATCCCTTATACATTAGAAGGAAAAGACATCCTTGGACAAGCTCAAACTGGTACTGGTAAAACGGGAGCGTTCGGGATTCCTTTAATAGAAAAAGTTGTAGGTCAATCAGGTGTGCAAGCTTTAATATTAGCACCTACAAGAGAATTAGCTATGCAAGTAGCTGAACAATTAAGAGAATTTAGTCGTGGTCAAAATGTACAAGTTGTAACGGTATTTGGTGGTATGCCAATCGATCGACAAATTAAAGCTTTAAAAAGAGGACCACAAATCGTTGTAGGTACACCAGGACGTGTCATTGACCACTTAAATAGACGTACATTAAAAACAAATGGTATTCATACATTAATTTTGGATGAAGCAGATGAAATGATGAACATGGGCTTCATCGATGATATGAGATTCATTATGGATAAAATTCCAGCTGAGCAAAGACAAACAATGTTATTCTCAGCAACAATGCCTAAAGCAATCCAATCTTTAGTACAACAATTCATGAAATCTCCTCAAATCGTTAAGACAATGAACAACGAAATGTCAGACCCTCAAATTGATGAATATTATACAATTGTGAAAGAACTTGAAAAGTTCGATACATTTACTAATTTCTTAGATGTACACCAACCTGAATTAGCCATTGTCTTCGGTAGAACAAAACGTCGTGTGGATGAATTAACAAGTGCTTTATTATCTAAAGGTTACAAAGCAGAAGGCTTACATGGTGATATCACACAAGCTAAACGTTTAGAAGTATTGAAGAAATTTAAAAATGATCAAATCGATATATTAGTTGCTACAGACGTTGCAGCACGTGGTTTAGATATTTCAGGTGTAAGTCATGTATATAACTTTGACATTCCTCAAGATACTGAAAGCTATACACATAGAATCGGACGTACAGGAAGAGCTGGTAAAGAAGGCATCGCTGTTACATTCGTAAATCCAATTGAAATGGATTACATCCGTCAAATAGAAGATGCAAATGGAAGACGCATGAACGCTTTAAGACCACCTCACCGCAAAGAAGTATTAAAAGCGCGTGAAGATGATATTAAAGATAAAGTGAAAAATTGGATGTCACGAGAAAGTGAAGCACGTTTGAAACGTATCTCAAGCGAGTTATTAGAAGAATATGATAGTACTGAATTAGTTGCATCATTACTACAAGAATTAGTAGAAGCAAATGATGAAGTGGAAGTACAATTAACATTTGAAAAACCATTAGCACGTAAAAATCGCCATGGTAAAGGTAATGGATCACGTCGTGGTGGAAAACGTAATAACAAGTTCGATAATAAAAACAAACGTTCAAAAGGTAACTTTAATAAGAAAAAAGGTAAAAAACCTGACCGTCGTGAAAGACAAGACAAAGGTAGATCTACGATGAAAGGTCGAACATTCGCAGATTTACAAAAATAAAATAATTCAATATTGGATTTTATAATCAAACCATCTCATGCTTTTGAGGTGGTTTTAAATTTGATTAAATAGTAGAAGTAATTTAACAATTTCGCATATTCAGCAAGGTCAGTAAGTCTCACACTAAATATGATATAATAAAATAAAATTGCAAAGGAGTATATTATGAAGGTAGAAAGTTCATTTCATAAAAGTCCTAAGAATGCACTGACATACCACTGGTTTAATAGTGGTATCTTATTTTTAATAGAACTGATTATCATTGTTGCACTATTCTCAATGTGGCGATATTTTAATTGGTACCACTTTATTGTCTACATACTTATCTTCTTAGTCTTCATTTCGGTTATTCGTTTGCTATTACAACCCATTATTAATTATAAATATCGTTTTTATAGGGTTAATGATAGAAATGTCGAAGTTAAAAAGTCTTTTATTTTAAAAAAACACCAAATGACTAAAATTGAACGGCTACAATTTTTAGAAATTAAAAGTAATCCTATTTTAAAGCTACTAAATTTAAATATTTTAATTTTTGTAACAGCAGGACATGAACTAAAATTACCAATTGTCTCAGAAGAAGAAATGAACCAATTATCAGAAGATATTTTTATAGCATTGCGAGGTGCTGATTCAGATGTTTAATCCTCAAAAATTGCATCCAATTTCATACATAACAGGGATAATAGATGTAATTAAACGAAATATTTTTACATTTATCATATTAGTTGGTTTTAATATATGGAATTTTGATTTTACAGAAATTCGTCATTATATTGGGCCATCAATCTTCTTGTTTATCTTTATATTGACGTTTATACATCGATTTTTAGAAATTAAAGTTACAAGATATTGGATTGAAAACGACCAATTTATTGTTACATCTGGATGGTTAAATAAAAAAAGAAAAGAACTAAATCTAAGTAGAATTCAGTCATTAGATACAACACAGGGTTCGATTAACCAAATCGTTGGTGGCGTTAGTTTACAAATTAAAACGCCAAGTGATGGCATTGAATTGGCAACAATAACGAAGAAACAGAGTGAGTTCATTGAACAAACCATACGTATGAGACAAAAAGAATTAAATAATGATACTCAAGAATATTTAATCAATGATGAATCGGATGAAAATGAACTAAAAACGGAGCAATATAATGCATCGACAAGTGTAACAGAAAGTAATTCAGAACATGTGTTCAATATGTCCTTAACTTCATTAATTCTAATGGCTATGACGAGTGGGGCAATAGGTGTGGCCTTTGCTGCCGTTTCGCCAATAGTAGGTGCATTTCAAGATATTATACCTTGGGATAAATGGACGTCTAATCTATGGCATTGGGTAAATTCTGTATTTATTATTGTGCTGTTTGTTGTTGCATCGATTTTAATCATTAGTTATGTTTTAGGAACTATAATTACGATTATACGTTATTATAACTACAAAGTTGTACAACAGGGGAATCATCTTAAAATTAGTTATGGTCTTTTTAATGTGAAAAATCTAACAGTTCCAACTGATCGACTACAAGCAGTGTTAGAGAAACAATCTTTCTTAAGAAAAATATTTGGATATACCTCTATACACTTTATTATCACGAGTGATATGGATATAGAGTCTAATGATGATGCAAGTGACAATGGTAAAATTATGATATTACCATTTATAAAACAAAAAGAAGCATATGAAATTATTGGAAAGCTCGTACCAGAAATGAAGTTTAATAAGGTCGAAAACGTTATGCCATGGAGAGGATTTCATCGTCACTTCTTTATACCAAGTATTATCATTTTAATTTTAGCTAGTATCGGAACTTATTTTTGGAGTGCATGGAGCTTTTTAATCGCTTTGATGATAATTATTGTGATGATGTATCATGCATATATCTACGTTAAAAATGCTGGCTTAGAGATAGAGAATGATGAAATAACTTTGAAACGTGTAAGCACTTTTGGTTTTCAAACATATTACTTCAAAACGGATAAAATTATAGGTATAGAAACGAGCCAACATCCTTTTCTCGAAAGAAGTCATTTAGCAAATTTATATTTCCTTATTGCTAAGGGATCAATATTTGAGTTTATGGAATTAAAGTTCATAAGAGAAGATACATCGCAACGCTACGTTGATGCGTATTTAAGAGGTGAGTACGATGTCTAATTATAATTATATGAATAAAAACGGCCCTAAAGTGATGAGGATTGCTTCAATGATTACTACCATTATTTTTACAATTATAGTGATAATAGCAAGTATTTTATGTGATTTATACATTGAGGAAATGAGTCGCGCATTACTTGTAAGTCTTGCGATAGCACTAATCATTTTATGTTGTGTTGTTTTTATAGTTATAACACCATTTTTAAAATATAAAAATTTTCGATATTTTTATTCAAACGATGAAATTTATATAAGAAGAGGCATTATTTTTATCAATACTAAAATTATTCCATTTTATCGAATTCAGAATATCGATATTGAAGAAGGTTTTTTAATGAGAAAATATAAGTTAGCATCATTGCATTTGTCGACTGCAGGAGGCGTTTCTCAAATAGACTTAATTGCAAAGAAAGATGCAATAAAACTTAAACAAATGATACAAAAAAAGAAAAATATTCAGCAAAATGATATTAGTGAAATGAATACGAAAATTGATCATTCAAATATACCTAGTGAGTGAGGGGTTAGCATGATACATGGAATAGGTATTGATTTAATAGAAATTGAAAGAATTAAAAAAGCTTTTGAGAAACAAAAAGACAAGTTAGTAAAGAGAATTTTAACACAAGAAGAGGAACATCAATTTCATTCATTTAAAAGTGAAAAGAGAAAATTTGAATATTTATCTGGTCGTTTCGCAACCAAAGAAGCTTTCAGTAAAGCATTAGGTACAGGCTTAGGAAAAACAGTGGCATTCAAAGACATTAATTGTTACAACGATATAAAAGGTAAACCATGTATAGATTACAATGGTTTTATCGTACATGTTTCAATAACTCATACAGAACATTATGCGATGAGTCAAGTTTTGTTAGAAAAGAGAGATTAACAGTATTATAATAAAAATAATTTCTACCTCGTATATTGAACGAGTTAAATCAATAATAAACAAGATTTTTTTACTAATTAAGAGGAGGATTACGTATGTCAGATAAATTCTATAGATCAACTTATTTAAACGTAGATTTATCAGCGATTTTAAATAACTATAATACTGTTAGAACGTTGCATAGCGATAAAACAGTTATACCAGTAGTAAAAGCTAATAGTTATGGTTTAGGTAGCGTTAAAATCGCACAACATTTAATGAAAAACGGTGCTGACTTTTTTGCAGTAGCAACTCTTGATGAAGCTATTGAATTACGTATGCATGGAATCAATGCTCAAATACTTATCCTAGGTGTCATTCCTCTTGAAGATATAAATAAAGCTATTCAACACAGAGTTGCTTTGACTGTACCATCATTACAATGGATACAACATGCAATAGAATTAATTAGTGATGATAATGAAAAGAATTTATGGCTACATGTGAAACTCGACACAGGTATGGGCAGACTTGGAATTAAATCACTGGAAGAATATAAAGAAGTCATTGACTTAATTCAAAGTCATTCTCATTTAGTATTCGAAGGTGTATATACGCACTTTGCTAATGCTGATGAACCTGGCGACTCAATGGATCATCAATATGAACAATTTGAAACCTTAGTAACTCAAGCTGAGAAACCTAAATTCATACATTCTCAAAATTCAGCTGGTTCTTTATTGAGAAACTTTGAATTATGTAACGCAGTTAGACTTGGTATTTCACTTTATGGTTATTATCCGTCAGAGTACGTAAAAGAAAAAGTTGAAACTGAATTACAACCAAGTGCGCAATTATTAACACAAGTTGTCCAAACTAAGTATTTAAAAGTTGGAGAATCGGTAAGTTATGGCAGTACATATACAGCAACTGAAGATATAAAGATCGCGATTTTGCCAATTGGATATGCAGATGGATACTTACGTTCAATGCAAGGGGCATTTGTTAATGTCAAAGGCCATCAATGTGAAGTCATAGGTCGAGTATGTATGGATCAAATGATAATTAAAGTGCCAGATGATGTAAAAGAGGGGGACACTGTGACACTTCTAGATAATACTTATGATTCACCTCAATCAGCTGAAACTTTAGCTCAAAAACAAGACACGATTAGCTATGAAGTTTTATGTAATTTAGGTAGACGTTTACCTAGAATCTATCAAGTTGATGACCAGATACATGTAACTAATGAATTATTAAAATAGTATAGTCACTTGAAATAAAATTTGTTATTATAAAATTAATTAAAGTTTATAATGTCTTATTTGGTATCAAGTGGAGGTTCATATTATGCTTACTTTCAATCAAAATAGAAGTCACAGTCTTGAACAATCTTTAAAAGAAGGCTATTCACAAATGGCCGAATTAAATCTCTCCCTAGCGACAGAAGCTTTTCCTCTAGAATGCGAAGCTTGTGATTGCAACGAAACGTACATTATTTCTAATTATAAAAGTGAATGATTAGAAGAGGCGATGTATATTTAGCTGATTTGTCACCAGTACAGGGCTCAGAACAAGGGGGAGTCAGACCTGTAGTTATCATTCAAAACGATACTGGCAACAAATATAGTCCTACCGTAATCGTTGCTGCGATTACGGGAAGGATTAATAAAGCGAAAATACCCACACATGTTGAAATCGAGAAAAAGAAATACAGACTTGATAAAGATTCAGTAATTCTACTCGAGCAAATTAGAACATTAGATAAAAAACGACTAAAAGAAAAATTAACATATCTATCTGATGAGAAAATGCAAGAAGTAGATGAAGCACTAGACATTAGTCTAGGACTGCATGATGAAGTTAAAACGCAAAACACATAACTTAATTTATGTATAATTCAAAAGTATTTCATTTTAACTATTAAAGACAATATTTTAAATTCAGTTATTCGAATTTTCGTACTTTAATTTCCATGTACTTAATACATATTAGTCCTATTTGAAGATAAGTACTAGATTAATTGATAGTCTTTAGTTGTTGACTTTAGGTAATTCCTAAAGTCTTTTTTAAATATAAAGTATATTATTTAATATTATGGTTTTAACAATAATGAATTTTATTAATAAATATCAAATGCATATAAAAAAGTTCTAAGTGTTAGATATATTGAAGCGAGGAGGCAGATTTGTGGAAGAATGTAAGCAGCATTATAAGCAACTTATTGATGAAAGTTTAGTTACGCAAAATAAACAACAATTTCTAGAAAAGTGTAATGATTTTACAGATGAAGTAATTAAAAAAGATATTCTACCTGAAGATATTGTGAATATACACAAATCATATGTAACCTCCTTAAATTTAAATAAACAACAAATTTTTGATACATTAGATGTGTTACAAGAGGTTGTAAAAGGGTTTGGATATAGTTATCGTGACTACCAAAAGTTAGTTGATAAAATGCAATTCCACGATAAAGAAATTGATTTAGCTTCTAGGCTTCAACAGACAATGTTAAAAACTGATATCCCTCAATTTGATAGTATACAGATTGGTGTGATTTCTGTTGCTGCTCAAAAAGTGAGTGGCGACTATTTTAATTTAATTGATCATAGAGATGGAACGATGAGTTTCGCTATTGCTGATGTTATAGGTAAAGGAATTCCAGCTGCATTAGCTATGAGTATGATTAAATTCGGAATGGACTCCTATGGGCATTCCCAATTACCAAGTGATGGATTGAAACGTCTTAATCGTGTTGTGGAGAAAAACGTAAATCAAAACATGTTTGTGACCATGTTTTACGGATTATATGAAGAAATGAACCATCTACTTTATTGTAGTTCTGCAGGTCATGAACCTGGATATATATATAGAGCGGAAACTGAAACATTTGAAGAAATTGAAGTTAGAGGAAGAGTCTTAGGTGTAAGTCAGCACACTCGTTATAGTCAACAAGAAATTCCCATTCATTTAGATGATTTAGTTATCATATTTACTGATGGTGTTACAGAAGCAAGATACACAGATGGCGAATTCATAGCTAAAGACACATTGTTGAACCTCATACGTAAGTATAAGCATATGCATCCACAAGATATAGTACAAATATTATATGAAGCTATATTAAAAATACAAAACCCTAACAAACGTGACGATATGACTATTATGATTATAAAACGTGTAAATTAAATATTAAATTTTTAGATTATATAAATCTAACTATGGGTATACTTACTAAAGTATACATATTATTAGTAACAAAAGACTAAACTAGGAGTGTAAGAACTATGAACCTTAATATTGAGACGATAACACATGATGAATATTATGAAGTCATTGTGGCTGGGGAATTAGATGTTTATACAGTACCTGAATTAGAAGAAGTTTTGATGCCAATGCGTCAAGAAGGTACTCATGATATTCACGTGAATGTGACAAACGTTAGTTATATGGATTCTACAGGATTAGGTTTATTTGTAGGAACATTAAAAGCTTTGAATCAAAATGATAAAGAATTATATATTTTAGGTGTATCAGATAGAATCGGAAGATTATTTGATATTACTGGCCTTAAGGACTTAATGCATGTCAATGAAGGAACGGAGGTAGAGTAACTTGCCTATTAAAAATGATTATATCGAGATGAAATTACCTGCCTCTGCTGAGTATGTGAGTTTAATTCGTTTAACTCTATCAGGTGTATTCTCAAGAGCAGGCGCATCTTACGACGATATAGAAGATTCTAAAATTGCAGTAAGTGAAGCCGTTACTAACGCAGTGAAGCATGCTTATAAAAATGATGAAACAAATGGTATGATTAATTTATGTTTTGAGTTATTTGATGATAAAATAAAAATAGTTATCTCAGATCAAGGTGAAAGTTTTGATTATGAAACGACTAAATCACAGCTAGGACCTTACGATGAGAATGAAAATATCGATTTCTTACGTGAAGGCGGACTTGGTTTATTCTTAATTGAATCCTTGATGGATGAAGTGAAAGTCTTTAAAGAATCTGGTGTAACAATCAGCATGATTAAGTATATAAAAAAAGAGCAGGTGCCAAATAATGACGAAAGAGTCGAAATCAGCTAATGATGTATCACCTGAGCAAATTAACCAATGGATTAAAGAACATCAAGATAACGCTAATACAGAAGCTCAAGATAGATTAGTTAATCATTATCGAAAATTAATTGAATCTTTAGCTTATAAGTATTCTAAAGGACAATCACATCATGAAGATTTAGTTCAAGTTGGTATGGTTGGTTTAATAGGTGCTATTAACAGATTTGATTTGTCTTTTGATCGCAAATTTGAAGCATTCTTAGTACCGACCGTTATTGGTGAGATTAAGAGATATTTAAGGGATAAAACTTGGAGTGTTCATGTTCCTAGAAGAATAAAAGAAATAGGCCCACGTATCAAAAAAGTAAGCGATGAACTAACAAATGAGTTGGAAAGATCTCCATCAATTGCAGAAATTGCTGACCGTTTAGAAGTTTCAGAAGAAGAAGTGTTAGAAGCTATGGAAATGGGTCAAAGCTATAACGCGCTTAGTGTTGATCATTCAATTGAGGCAGATAAAGATGGTTCAACAGTAACTCTATTAGATATCATGGGGCAAAAAGATGATAATTATGACTTAACTGAAAAACGTATGATTCTTGAACGTATTTTGCCTATTCTCTCAGATAGAGAAAGAGAAATTATTCAATGCACGTTCATAGAAGGATTAAGCCAGAAAGAAACTGGGGAACGTATTGGATTAAGTCAAATGCATGTATCACGCTTACAAAGAACTGCAATTAAGAAATTGCAACAAGCTGCTAAACAATAAAATATTACATTTAGAGTCTAGAACATTAATTATATAAAACTATAGTGGACAGTCGCAATTGTTGCACGTATTGATAAGAAGTTCAACTAGTAGTTTTTCAGTTCTAGTCATCTATGTGGGGGTGGGACAATGAATTCACTATGAATTCTATCCGACTCCTTTTTTACTTTTGAATTAAAAAAGCAATGCTTAAAATTAAATATTGTATACTTAGAGAAATAAGAATTTTTGAAAAGTGTGGTTATATAAATGGATAAAATGTTAATGAATGAAATAGTTTCTAAATATCAATTTTCTGAAAAACAAGTAAAATCCGTATTAGAATTGCTAGAAGAAAATAATACTGTTCCTTTTATAGCAAGATATCGTAAAGAAGCAACGGGTGGTTTGGATGAAGTTCAAATCAAACAAATTTCTGACGAATATCAATATGTTGCAAATTTACAGAAAAGAAAAGATGAAGTTATACATAATATTGAACAACAGGGTTTATTAACAAATGAATTAAAAGAAGATATTCTTAAACAAACCAAATTGCAGCGTGTCGAGGATCTTTATAGACCTTTTAAACAAAAAAAGAAAACAAGAGCAACTGAAGCTAAGCGAAAAGGACTTGAAAGTTTAGCCCAATGGATTAGTGATGGTCAACAGGGTGAATTGAGTCAACAAGCTGAGGCGTATATTAATGATGAAGTAGCTACTGTTGACGAGGCAATTCAAGGAGCTTTAGATATCATTGCTGAACACGTTTCAGATAATCCTAAGTATCGCAGTCGTATATTGAAAGATATTTATAGGCAAGGAAATATTGTAACGGCTAAGAAGAAAAAAGCGGATGATGAAAAAGAAACATTTGCAATGTACTATGATTATGTGGAACCTATTAAGAACGTTGCTAATCATAGAGTGCTAGCTATGAATCGTGGTGAAAAAGAAAAAGTGCTTTCAGTCAAAGTAGAATTTGATACTCAACAAGTAGCAAGTGCTATTGAAAAAAATGAGGTTAAAAATAATAATCCACATGGAGATTATATAAAATTAGCAATTGAAGACAGTTTAAAAAGATTAATAATGCCTTCGATTGAAAGAGAAATACGCGCTGATTTAACTGAGAAAGCCGAACAACATGCTATTGAGGTCTTTAGTGAAAATTTAAATCACTTATTGTTACAACCGCCTATGAAAGGTAAGCAAATATTAGGAGTTGACCCAGCATTTAGAACAGGATGTAAACTAGCAGTCATTAATCCTTATGGGACTTTTGTTGATAAAAGTGTAATTTATCCACATCCACCTAAATCTAAAGTAGAAGCATCTGAAAAAGAAATTGTCCGAATGATTAAAGAAAATAATATAGAACTTATTGCAATTGGTAATGGTACAGCAAGTCGTGAAACTGAACATTTCGTTGCTGATGTTATCAAAAAATATAATTTAGATATTAAATTTATTATTGTCAATGAAGCGGGGGCCTCAGTGTATTCTGCTTCAGAAATTGCTAGATCTGAGTTTCCTAATTTTCAAGTTGAAGAACGAAGTGCTGTTTCAATAGGAAGACGAGTTCAAGACCCATTAAGTGAATTAGTTAAAATAGATCCTAAATCTATTGGTGTGGGTCAATATCAACATGACGTAAATCAGAAAGAACTTGAAAGTGCATTAACATTTGTTGTTGAAACAGCCGTAAACCAAGTCGGTGTAGATGTAAATACAGCATCCAAATCTCTATTACAGTATGTTTCTGGTCTATCTAGCGCAATAGCTCAAAACATTATTGATTACCGTGAAGAAAATGGAGCAATCAAGCACAATAAAGAAATAAGTAAAGTGAAACGATTAGGTGCTAAAACATTCGAACAAAGTATAGGATTTTTGCGTATTGTAGATGGCTCTGAACCACTTGATAATACATCAATTCACCCTGAGAGTTATGATGTGACATATGAATTATTGACTGTTTTAAATTTTGATATCAATGATTTAGGTACTGACAAGTTAAAAAATGAATTATCCAAAATAAACACAAATCAAATAGCTGAACAATTGAATGTTGGAGTACCAACCTTAGAGGATATTATTAAATCTCTAACGGCACCTAATCGAGATCCTCGTGATGAGTTTGAAACACCTATCCTAAAATCTGATGTACTATCTATTGAAGATTTAAAAGAAGGTATGAAATTAAGTGGAACAGTAAGAAATGTTGTTGATTTCGGAGCATTTGTAGATATAGGTGTGAAACAAGACGGATTAGTACACGTATCTAAATTATCAAAAAAATTCGTCAAAAATCCTATGGATATAGTTAGTGTTGGAGATATAGTAGAAGTTTGGATTCTTGATATTGATCAAAATAAAGGAAAAGTTTCTCTAACAATGATTGATCCACATGAATAATAATGAACTTCAAAATATGGTTGAAAGCATTTCAAACCGATATTTTAATGAATCTTTTCGTCATAATGCTTTGTTTAATAATAAGCTACGTACTACAGGTGGACGTTATATTTTAGATTCACATAACATTGAAATTAATCCTAAACAATATCAATATTATGGTAAAAATGCATTAATTGATATAATTAAACATGAATTATGTCACTATCATCTGCATTTAGGTGGAAAAGGTTATAAACATAAAGATCCAGACTTTAAAATGTTGAGTAAGCAAGTCGGTGCTCCGAGATTTTGTAAACCTATTCAATCGTATGAAGCCCGTGCTAATTATTTATATAAATGTCAATCATGTGGTTGCAAATATTTAAGGATAAGGAAAGTAGATGTTCGGAAGATGAGGTGTGGAATTTGCAATGGAAAGTTGTCACTAATCGAACATTTAACTTAGCTACTAAGTAACTAAAATTGAAATTCAGGTCTACTTTTACATTAATTGTAGATCTGAATATTTTTGTTTATTAAATGTTGACATTAATTATAAAAACATGTATAGTATATATCGTTGCTTTAATAAAAGAGTTAAACATTAATTGATTGTAAAACGTCTTTAAAAATATGTTAAAAAGTTATTGACATTTCATTACAAAACATTTACAATAGTTTATGTTCTCGATAGTTAATAGTAATTATTGCGTTTTGCCAGCGGTCGTGGCGGAATGGCAGACGCGCTAGGTTGAGGGCCTAGTGGGAGAAATCCCGTGGAGGTTCAAGTCCTCTCGGCCGCACCAAATAAACTTTTAATTTAATATGCGGGTGTAGTTTAATGGCAAAACCTCAGCCTTCCAAGCTGATGTTGTGGGTTCGATTCCCATCACCCGCTCCAT
>NZ_KV792245.1:0-13819 GCF_001808125.1 Staphylococcus sp. HMSC14D10
TTTAGTCATCAGTCCAATTTATTATAGAGCCAAATATTCATAAAAAAACACTGACAAAAGCATTGCTTTCGTCAGTGTGTCGAATCTATTTCTTATAAGAAACGTTTAGCAGCGACAGAAATTGGTGGAATTTCGTCGAAGTCTAATTTTTTATCTTCAGTAATTGATCTGTAAGCCCATTTACCATAGTTGATTGCTTCTTCATTAACAATTTTACCTGGTAATGGTGCAGCATTTGGATCAACATGTACATCAACGATTGTTGGTACATTTTCATTTAACGCTGCTTCTACTACTTCATCGATACGGCTAGGATCTTTTAATACATAACCTTTACCGCCTGCAGCTTCAGCGAATTTGGCATGGTCCATATCAGAGAAATCAATGGCATATTCTAATTCACCTGCAGCTTGTTGTTCATATTTAATAAATGATAATTGTTTGTTATTCATAACAAAAATTGTCATTGGTAAGTCATATTGAACAGCAGTTGCAAAGTCTTGCATTACCATTTGGAATGCACCGTCACCGCTAATTGAGATAGCTTGACGTTTAGGGAAAGCGATTTTAGAAGCAATTGCTCCTGGAAGTCCGCAACCCATTGTACCTAACCAAGAAGAAATAATAAATTTATTATTTACTGATAAGTTTAGGTAACGTGTTGACCAAACTGTAGATGTACCTACATCGATTGAGAATACAGCATCATCGTCACTATATTTACTAATTGATTTCATTAAACGTTCTGGGCGGATTGGTGTGCTTTCTTCATTCATATCTTGTTCCATCCATTTATCCCAAACAGCTTTACGTTCTAATGTTTTTTCTAAGAATGGGCGTTGTGGTACGTGTTTGATAACATCAGTTAATTGATGGAAAGCAAGTTTCGCGTCACCAACGATACCAACATTGACACTGAAACGATGTCCAATTACATCTGGGTTTGTATCAATTTGAATTGCTTTAATATTTTTCTTAGGTAGGTAGTCAACGTAAGGGTAGTTAGTACCTGCCATGATTAATAAATCGGCATCTTGAATTGTTTGGTAAGATGTTTTTGTACCGATTTTACCTAAGTTACCGATGCTATATGGGTGATCATCAGGAATGATTGTTTTAGCTGGTAACGTATGAATTACTGGAATTTTAGCCGCTTCTACAAATTCACGTAATTCATCTTTAGCATTTTGTGCACCTACACCAATAATCATTACTGGTTTTTTACTTTTATCGATTAATTTTGCAGCTTTTTTAATGCTACGTAATGTTGGAGTTGGTGCTTTTGGTTTAGTAGTGTCTATAGCACGATGAGTTGTGTCTTTAATTTTTTGAGTTAATAAGTCATTAGGACATACAACTACTGCTACACCACGTTTTTCATATGCTGTACGAATAGCTTCGTTAACAATTTCAAATACGTTATCACCTTTTTGAATTTGGTGATTATATACAGATACATCTGAAACCATATCAGTAATGTTTGTTTCTTGGAAAGCTTTTGTACCTAATAAAGTACTATTTGTTTGACCTGCTAAAATTAATTGAGGTACGCGATCCATTTTTGCATCATACATACCATTTAATAAGTGAACGATACCAGGACCACCAATACTTAATGCTACCCCAATTTTACCTGTCATTTTAGTGTATGAAGCTGCAGCTAAACTTGCTACTTCTTCATGACGTACATGATAGAATTTAAATGAGTCTCTAACAGTACGTAAACTATCTACTACTGCGTCAATTGAATCCCCTGGAATACCATATAAGTGATCAATATCCCATGCTTCTAACGCTTTAACTAATGCTTCGTTTGCTTTTATCTTCGCCATTATTACAATAGCTCCTTTCTCTTTTTAAACGAGTACAATATATATATTCCCTTTAGTAGAATAAAATAATCATAATTGGAATAAGTATCGAACTAATTACAGCAGTTAATATCATTCCAATTGAACTGAATGCACCAGATTCATTATCGTGTTCTAATGCTTTTGCGGTACCAAAAGCGTGTGATGCATTCCCATATGTTAACCCTCTGGCAATAGAGGTCTTAAAATTACCTAATTTCAATAACATTGATCCCATCATACTACCTATTAAACCTGTAGTTATAATGAATAATACTGTAATCGTATCAGTACCACCTAATTCCTGTGATACTTCGATACCTACAGCAGCTGTTATTGAACGTGGTAATATTGTTACTATCGTCTCCTCATCGTAACCCAATAAGTTTAACGAGGTAAACACTAACATAAAATTAAGTATTACGCCAACCATCACGCTTGAAAAGATAATACTTAAATTCTCAATAATTTTATGTCGATTCTTATATAGTGGGTAAGCTAAACATACAACAGTGGCATTCAATAAATGATTGATCCATTTACCACCTGTCATATAATCATGATAGTTTTGATGTGTTAACAATAATACAATAATGACACCGACCGAACCTACTAACGCTGGGTTCAAAAATGGATTATCATATTTTTGTTGTAGCTTTTTTGCAGCAAAATACATAACGACAGTCAACAATATCATTAAGATAGCTTGAATGAATGTCATACTATTGATGACCTCTCTTAACGTTAGGTTGTTTAACCATCTTTTCAGCGATGTAACCAGAAGCTAGTGCAACGCAACTTGTACCTACAATAATTAATAAGAAGAAAATGATATAACTCTTTGTAATATCAGAAACAACATCCATTATTCCTACTACAGAAGGTATAAAGAAAAACACCATTGTAGCTAATAGAAATTCTGCGCCGTCAGATATCCAATTCATACGTATCACTTTCAGTTCAAGTAAAATGTACAACATTATCATGCCTACGATACTTCCAGCTAGTGGTATATGCAATAATGTTTGCAATAAACTACCTAAGTAACTAATGACTATGATAATGGCAATTTGTATGATAACTTTTGAAATAAATAATACTTTTTTCAAGATGACTGACCTCCCACTAAAATATGTCGAAATTGTTACAGTGAAATTTAAACCTACATTCATCATTCTAATTCAACCTAAGTAAATAGAAAAATATCCATTTTAAATACCACCTATAGTTTTTTTCTATGTAATCGCTTTAACAACTATACGTATTGGTGTGATTGAATTTCGATGACAATATTATTGCTTTCGGAACGAACCCAACATATGCAAATAAAAATAGAGAAGCGTTTCGTTTAAACGCTTCTCTATTTTTATTTATCTATTTATTGTGCTTGTTGTTATGAAGTATTATTTAGTCATATTTTAATCTCTTGCTCATAAATTCTATCCATTTAGAGGTAGCGTGACTTAACAGTTTATCCTTTTTCCAAATTGCACCTAATTCCCAACTCATTCCAGTATCCTCAATCTTAATACTTCTGATATTGTCTTTGAGCATGTTAGCGATGTGCTCTGGTAAGATACTTACACCTAAACGTGCTAGCAACAGATACTCAATAAAGTTCCATTGCGAGACATTTGAAACCGTATTTGGGAGAAAACCTGCATTTTTAGCTGCGGCAATAATTTTATCATTAAGGTAAAAGTCTTCATTAAACAATATAAAATCTTCATTCTTAAGTTCTGCCATTGTAACAGAATCACGTGCTGCAAGGTCATGTTCTTTACTTACAACTAATCTCAAATCTTCGCTATATAACGGTAAACAGTCAAAGACGTTCTCATCTATTGGAATTGTTGTAATTCCAATATCAATTTGATCATTAATAAGTCGCGTCTCTATAGATTTACCGCCACTTTCATTTAAATTATACGTAACGTTTGGATAGAGCTTGTGAAACTCCCCTAGTATGTAAATAAATTGTTGCATGTCCATTACTGCAGACATACCTATATTGATATGACCTGTTTCTAATCCTAATAGCCCATTAATTTCGAAAGGAATATTATCATATAACGCTATAATTTCCTCACACTTTTTATAGAATATTTTACCCGCATCAGTGAGTACGAGGTGACGCTTTTGACGATCAAATAATGTCATTTTCAATTCATTTTCTATATCTTTAATTGCTTTACTAATCGTCGGCTGCGCTATGTATAGAGATTTCGAAGCATTTGTCATACCACCTTGATTAACTACTTCCATAAAATATTTCATATGTTTGATGTCCAAATGCTCACCCTCTTTGTTCATTATTGTAATTTCATTATACACGAAATATTTTGAGAAAATAAAAATATGTAAAGTTAAACTAAATATTTCCGAGAACAAGTCTAATTCAAATTCAATGTCTGACCCTATATGTTTCATTATAAAAATGTTATAATCACATAGGCTCAAATTGATTGAAGAGGTGAGGCATTGAGCTTTTACGAATTTATGCAAAATTTCGTTGGTGATGACACACCATTAGGTGAATTGGTAAATTGGATTAATCAAGATAGCAATTTCCCTAGAGAAGTGAAGAGCCAAACAGAAGTATTGTCATATTTTCGAAATAATCCATGTTCAGAAAACATACCTGTGACTAACGTTAAAAGAGCATTGGCTGTTTTTAACCAATTCACAAATGTATGATTTCTAACTTGTTATTATACATCATGGACGTATCATCTCACCAAGCGCCTTTATGGCGCTTTTTTTATAGGGTAAACTTCAAATCAATTTCACATTTAAAATTAAGTAATGCTTTGAACTTTAAGACATTACCGTGCTGCTATCTTAAATTGTATAAAATTACTTTAATGTAAAATAAGTTACAAATTACGCTGTTATATTTCATATATATTACAGTTACTTGTATAATTCGTTTCTTATATTGTATTAGACCTTTTTAACGAATATGATTAATACAGTTTTTAATTCTTTTATATTTTGAAGGGAACAAAAATGAAATTAAAAAAATATTTTCACGTCTTTTACTCGCTACTGGAATCATGTTCGCAGCGACTTTTACATATCAAAACATTGAACACACGCACGTATCTGAAGCCGCTTCATATAACTATTATACGAAAGGTCAATGTACTTGGTGGGCATACCAACGTCGTGCTCAACTAGGTAAACCAATATCAAATCGTTGGGGAAATGCAAAGAACTGGTATTACAATGCACAACGCTCTGGTTATAGAACTGGTCACACGCCTAAACGCTACGCAGTAATGCAATCTACTGCAGGATATTATGGCCACGTTGCTGTAGTTGAGCGTGTATATAGTAACGGTAGTATTAAAGTTTCTGAATACAATTACAATAGACCGAATGCATACGGAACTCGCTACTTAAGTAAATGGTCTGCACGTAGTTATAATTACATCTACTAAAATAAATAATGACATATAAATGATAAATAAAAGCCACTATTTATGAATCGAGGTATTGAATTAAGTACCTCACTCATAAGTAGTGGCTTTTCTATATATTGTTATTGTTGTCGTAAATCTTTTAAAATTTGTTGAGCCGTAGCAGTATTTGCTTTAGGCGCAGTTTTCAATGCTTCGGCAACACAAGCAATCTCATCACCTTGAGCACCTACTACGATTGCTACTGATTTGTATTGTAAACTCATATGACCTTTTTGAATACCTTCAGAAACTAAGGCTCTACATGCTGAAAAGTTCTGTGCCAATCCTACAGCAGCAACAACTTGACCTAATTCTTGTGCTGTTTGAACATTTAATAATTCAAGTGATGCTTTCGCAATTGGCAATACTTTCGTACCACCACCAACAATTGCTAATGTCATCGGTACTTCTATTGTTCCGACTAAGCGACCACGTTCTTTATCAAACTTCCAAGTCGCAATACCTCTATATTGTCCATCACGACTAGCATATGCATGTGCACTTGCTTCTGCTCCGCGTGTATCATTACCAGTTGCTAAGACTACGGCGTGAATACCATTCATAACACCTTTATTGTGTGTTGCAGCACGATGTATATCGACTTGTGCTAGTACAGAAGCACGCTCCATGCGTTGTGCTACTTCTTCACCAGAACGATCACCTTTATTTAAATCTTTGATATCAATTTCACCTTGAACTCGTACTACTGAGGCTGTGGCATGGTTAGACAAAATGCTCATAAGCACATCGCGATCTGGAAACTCATTGTTCATATGTGCAGTTATAGCTTCCAAGATTGTATTAAGCATATTGGCGCCCATTGCATCTTTAGTATCTACAAATACTTTTAAAGACAATAGTTGATTCTCTGGGAACGTATCAATTTCAATACGTCTGTATCCACCACCACGTTCTATAATTGATGGGTAAGCTTCAGCTGCAATCTGTTCAATTTGTGGTTCTAAATCGTAAATTGCTTGTGCCAAGTCATCGGTATCACTTACGTCATCAAATACAATTTGACCAATCATTAGTCGTTCACTCTTAATAGTTTTAAAACCACCTGTATTATTGACTAACTTAGCGCCATAACTTGCAGCAGCTACTACAGAAGGTTCTTCAACCATCATCGGTACAACATATTCTTTATCATCGACAATGATTTTAGGTAATAAACCTACAGGCAATGTGCCTTGACCAATTACATTCTCAATTAAGCTATTCGCAACTTCTTCATTAATTAATGGATTTTTTAGTAAAACATCATAATTAGCATCTGTTAACCATCCATAATCAACAAGTTGTTTTAATTTATCTTCACGAGATAAATGTCGAAATGTCTTATCTAAACTCTTCATAGCATTATTCCCCTTTATCAATCATTAGAGCGATACCTAATCCTCCACCAATACATGCTGTAGCAATACCCGTACGTTTATTTTCTTGTTCAAGTGCGTTCACTAAAGTAGTGACTAATCTAGCACCACTGGCACCAATTGGGTGTCCTAGTGCAATAGCACCGCCATAGATATTTAATTTTTCATCTGGAATATGCAAATTGTCTTTGACTGGTATACTTTGTGCGGCAAATGCTTCAGTCATTTCTACAATATCAACATCATCGATTTTGCTATCCGTTTTATCAAGTAGTTTCTCAACAGCATAGAATGGTGCATAGCCCATATATTGAGGATCACAACCTACTTCCGCATAATCTCCAACGATTCCTAAAATGTCGTAACCATGCGCTTTAGCATATGATTCCTCCATTAAAATGAGTGCAGATGAACCATCGTTAATACTTGAAGCATTACCACCAGTTACTGTTCCATCTTCTTTGAAAATTGTCTTTAATGTTGCAAGCTTCTCGACACTACTATTTGGACGAACACCTTCATCAGAAGTCATTTGTTCCCCTTCCGCGTCAGTCATACCGATAATTTCATTATTAAATTTACCATCTTGCGTCGCTTTAGCAGCTTTAGCTTGTGAATGGTTTGCGAACTCATCTTGCATTTCACGCGTGATGTCATATTTTTCAGCTATGTTCTCAGCTGTTACACCCATTGGTACATAATGAAAGGCATCTGTTAAACCATCATGCATAAAGCTTTCTACTGGTTCTTGACCTTCTTTTAAGATTAATTGTGGGGCATTTGTCATACTTTCAACTCCACCCACTGCAACAACATCCGCTTCACCTAGTTGAATTAACTGTTTACCTAATATAATTGCTTTAAGACCTGATCCACATACCTCATTAATTGTCATAGCTGGTGTTGTATCAGGTACACCCGCTTTAATCGCAATTTGACGTGCTGGATTTTGTCCTACACCACTTTGTAGCACGTTACCAAAGATAACTTGTTGTATTATATTAGGGTCAATATTTGCTGAATCGATTGCACCTTTCAAAGCTGTCGTTCCCAATTCAACTGCAGAATAATTTCTTAATTTACCTTTATATCTACCGATTGGCGTTCTTTTAGCACTAACTATAGCAATTTTTTTCATTCTTTATCTCCTTATATGTAGTTTATATATAAATTGTAATTTAGTTATTTAATTTGGTAAAATAACTATTAATATGATTATTAATAATAGCCGATAGAAGTTATCTCACACTCAATGTTATACCATGCAGTTTCACGTATTTTATTATATTACTATATTAAACGACATGCGTTATTGCATTTAACTTTTCGTATGAAAACGCTTTCTATTAGTGAGCATTTTAAATGAAATTGTCTCAAAATGCTACTATTAATATGAATTATAAAATTAGAATAACGAAAGGATGTAGTGCCCGTGAGTATAGGAATCGATAAAATTAACTTTTACGTACCTAAATACTATGTAGACATGGCTAAGCTTGCTGAAGCTCGCCAAGTTGATCCAAATAAATTTTTAATTGGGATTGGTCAAACTCAAATGGCAGTCAGTCCAGTATCACAAGATATTGTATCTATGGGGGCTAATGCTGCTAAAGATATTATAACAGATGATGATAAAAAACATATTGGAATGGTCATTGTAGCAACTGAATCTGCAATCGATAATGCAAAAGCTTCTGCAGTACAAATTCACAATTTACTAGGTATTCAGCCATTCGCACGCTGCTTCGAAATGAAAGAAGCTTGCTATGCTGCAACACCTGCAATTCAATTAGCTAAAGACTACATTGAGAAACGACCTAATGAAAAGGTACTTGTTATCGCAAGTGATACAGCTCGATATGGTATTCAATCTGGTGGCGAACCGACACAAGGTGCTGGTGCCGTAGCTATGTTGATTTCAAATAATCCAAGTATCTTAGAATTGAATGATGATGCCGTTGCATATACTGAAGATGTGTATGACTTCTGGAGACCAACTGGACATAAATATCCATTAGTTGCCGGTGCATTATCTAAAGATGCATATATCAAATCATTCCAAGAAAGTTGGAACGAATATGCTCGACGTGAAGGGAAAACATTATCTGACTTTGAGTCATTATGTTTCCACGTACCTTTCACTAAAATGGGTAAGAAAGCTTTAGATTCAATTATCAATGATGCCGATGAAACGACGCAAGAACGTTTAACATCTGGATATGAAGATGCAGTATATTATAATCGTTATGTAGGTAATATTTATACTGGCTCTTTATATCTAAGTTTAATTTCATTATTAGAGAATAGATCGCTTAAGGGTGG
The DNA here is from genome assembly GCF_001808125.1 of Staphylococcus sp. HMSC14D10. Lineage (NCBI taxonomy): Bacteria > Bacillati > Bacillota > Bacilli > Caryophanales > Staphylococcaceae > Staphylococcus > Staphylococcus sp. HMSC14D10. The sequence goes on from NZ_KV792245.1 coordinate 9,013, forward strand.
TCAAACTATTGGATTGTTTAGCTATGGATCTGGTTCTGTAGGAGAATTCTTTAGTGCTACGCTAGTCGAAGGCTATGAAAAACAATTAGATATTGAAGGACATAAAGCCTTATTGAACGAACGTCAAGAAGTTTCAGTTGAAGACTATGAAAGTTTCTTCAAGCGATTCGATGATTTAGAATTCGACCACGCTACTGAACAAACAGATGACGATAAGTCTATTTACTACTTAGAAGCTATTCAAGACGATATACGTCAATATCATATTCCTCAATAACATTGACATTAATTAAGAGGCATTCGAAATAAGAGCAATTTAGGCTTTTGTCTCGAACGCCTCTTTATTAATGGGTAAATATAAAGGGGTTATGGTTTAGTTGAATTTTTAGGTCTATACAATTTAGTCATATCTACTTTCTCAAGTTCAAGTAATTTAATTTTATGATTAATCGTGTCACCATATCCTGTTAAACTTCCATCTTTTCCAACCACGCGATGGCATGGAATAATAATAGAAATCGGATTGCTACCTACTGCACCACCTACTGCTTGTGCAGACATATTCGGCTTATTACGTTCTTCACCTACGCGTTTCGCTAGATCACCATACGTTTTTAATTGTCCATATTCTATTTCTTGTAGCTTTCGCCACACACTTTTTTGAAAATCACTGCCTTCCGGTTTAATTGAAAAATCAATTTGCGGACGATTTCCTGAGAAATATTCATTTAACCACTCAACCACTTTTTTAAAAATTTCTAAACCAGGATTTGTTGGATGAGTAACCGTTGTGTCACTATATTTATAGAGTACATGTGTAAGTGACTCACCATCACTAATGAGTTCTAAATTTTGTACGGGAGATTCGTAAAGCATTGAATAAGACATCATACCACTACTTTCTGACCATTATGAAGAAGTTTCATGTCAAAGTACAACGGGAAGTATGTTATTACTTAAAATAATGGAGGTATTAAAATGGCTGGTTTAAATAAAGATGATGTTGATTTACATTTTAATACCAATCAATTTAATAAAGATGATCATGCGAAGCAAATTTCATTCTTCTACAAAGCCCTATACCAAATCAACGATATCGTACTGGGCATTATATTTTTAATAGGTAGTTTTCTATTTTTTAGTGACCAAACAATGATTTTCGGCACGATACTATTTGTGATTGGAAGTATTCAAATAACAGCACGACCTGTGATCTCTTTTGTCCAGAACATGAAACTGTCTAAATATTACAAACCCAAATATAAACGGCTCCTATAGGAAGAGAAACAACATTAATAGGTATAAGCGTATGAATCTAACACTTGTAGAATCATACGCTTATTTTGTTTGCGCTAGAACCAGTCCTTCTTTTTAAAAAGAGTAATGAGTGAAACAACAACCACTAATGAAATAGCAATAAAGACGAAATAACTATAATGCCAATCAAGTTCTGGCATATAAGAGAAGTTCATGCCATACCAACCTGTTAAAAATGATAGCGGAAAGAATATAGACGAAATAATGGTTAAGATATCCATCACACCGTTAATTCTATTAGAACGGTAAGACTCATTATTATCTTTAATATCATCTGTGATGTGCTCACATGCCATCAACGTATCTGTTTGTCTTAATATTCTACTATGAATATGTTTAATCAATAGTTGATATTCGTGTGATACGTCTAATGGTGATTCATCTACTATTTCATTTAGGAGTTGCTCCATAGGAATGAGCACACGTTTCAGTTTAATCATTTCAGAACGAATATTATATACGTCATCCATTAATTTACGGTTATTGACTTTATCTACATTTTGATCCTCAAAAGAGAAAACAGTGTCTTCAACATGATCCACATATTTAAAATATTGATGTGTAATCTTATCAACCATGATAGTTGTTAGTTCAATCGCAGTTATAGCTTTAGGTGACTTATTGAATGACGTAATGATATCTGATAATACATTCATAGGATATTTATGGACCGTGATTATCCAATTACCCTTAACAGTAATACTCAGTGGTTCTGCTGAGAAATTATTATGGCTAATCGCATGCAATATTAAATATAAATGCTGTTTCTGTGGGTGATTACTAACATTAGGTCTCGTAAATGTAAATACAGATTCCTCAATGTGGTGTCTAGCAATATTGAATCGTTGAGTGAGTAATGCTTGATCGTTTTTCGTCGGATTCTCAAAATCAATCCACACAAGTTTGGCATCCTCAGGAATAGCTGAAAATATACATGCAGTATGGAAGTGATCTGCTTGGTCTTGAAAATGGACACGAATTGCCATAGTATCCCCTACTTTAGTTAAGTTTTACTCATCAATACCACTTTTCAGAAAATGAAAACAAAAGGTTAGGACTATCATGTCGAATAGGAAAGAATTCAATATTCATTCATAGTCCTAGCCCCACAATCGTCCTAACCACTTATAACAATTCATTTATACTTATCAATTGATGTCATTAGTTTTGGTTAAAATTATATAATTCATAACCTTTATCTTTGGCATATTCAATTGCTAAAATTTCTAAAACATTAATAAACGCTGGTTCATCTTTAACATTGACATATTGGAATTTCAAATTATAATCTTCAGCTGTAATTGATTTAATATCCTCTTCATTAACACCTTTTTTTTGTGCTAAACCTTTTTTAAATTTAGTAGTGCCGACACCTGATTTTAAATTATATTGACCTAATTTATTAAATAAGTCTTTTGTAATTAATTGGTAACCTGTAGAATAGCCACCTGTTTGACCAACGAAGATAGGCGTCTTTTTATCGAAAATAACATATACGCCAAATTTGTCTTGAACTTTTTCACGATCTTCTTTGCTAAATGTTAATGCATTATCTTTATCATATTTGAATAATTTTTTAAGTTGCTTCTTATTATCTTCTTTAATTTGATCTAATTGTTTAGTACCTTTCATAATTAAAATCCTCCAATATAGAATATATTTATAAAATAAGACTTGGAAAATAAAATAAATTTATAAAAATTGCAATTTTATTTTTAGTAGTTAAACAATGTTTCTATTTGGATATCATATACCCTTTCAAAACGCTTTAAAACGCTTTACCAAATTCATTAAACAATACATTTCTTATTTTTAATCAGTTTATTTTTTATACGTAATTTACATTTTTAATGTAAATGCATGTTTATTTATGTATTTATATAATCTATAATTAAATATTATGTTTCACCAAATTTATTAGATTCTTCTATCTATGTTAGGGGAGAACAATTTTGAATGATAAAGACTTACGGGTAATTAAAACTAAAAAGGCATTAACTGATAGCTTATATTCATTGCTCGAACAAGAGATGTTTACAACATTAACGGTTAATAAAATTTGTAAGCATGCTAGTGTTCATCGCACTACTTTTTATAAACATTTTTACGATAAATACGAATTGTTGAAATACCTATTAAAGTTAACACACAATGACTATTTTGCGACTAATATTAAAGAACGTTTGAATAATCCTTTTCAAACTTTAGCTAATTCCTTCAATAAGGAAGAGATATCTCGAATTGAACTTAAGCAATATAACGATAAAGAGTTTGAAGATGTTCGCAATAATTATTTAATTGAAATAATGCAAAAGGATTTCAAAACCAACATGCATCGTATTACTGTTGATAATGTAGTACCGAAAAGCCTAGTATTCTATGTGTTCGGTTCGGTACTAAATGCATTTATCGATTGGAAAAAGAATGAAAATGTCGAGATTAAACCTAAGCAAATGGACCAAATCTTTCATAAACTTATCAATGTCAAAGCACATGATTAATTAGAATACTCATTCTATTTTGTTCAAAATTTCACGACCGTATACTAATCGCTATTTACATCTATTCATTATATAATGGACTGGGTTACAAACTAACTAAAGGGGTTTTATCATGACTGAATTATTTCCATATTTAGCCTTTGAAAAAGCAAAAGACGCAATAGCATATTACGAAGAAGTATTTGGCGCAACAAACGTCAAAAGATTAGAAGTGAGCGAAGAACAAGCGGAACAATTTGGCATGACAAAAGAACAGGCTGCAGAAGCTACAATGCACGCTGAATTTGAAGTACTAGGTGTTAAAATTTTATGCTCTGATTCATTCGGACGTGTAGAGAACATCAATAATGGAATTTCATTACTTATTGATTTCGATGTTAACAATCAAGACGATTCAGATAAAGTTCAACAGTTTTACGATAAAATTAAAGATCATGACTCAATAGACATTGAAATGCCACTCAAAGAACAATTCTGGGGTGGAAAAATGGGCGCCTTTACAGATAAATATGGCGTACGTTGGATGTTACATGGCCAAGACTATACACAACTTAATTAATAATCACATTTATTTTATTAAACTACTAATCAAAGATGTTATGACATCCAATTCATAGATTAGTTAGAAGCAAATTCTATTGAAGTACTATAGAATTTGCTTTTTTTATTTAACATTAAAGTCATACTCATTTAAGAAAGTAGCGTTGATATAGATAATAAATAGAGTTTGGGAATGGGGCTCAGCAAAGAGATTTTCAACAAGAAAATCTACAAACAAAGCAAGCTAGTGAAAAGTAACTTAAGTGCTTGAGCACTTAAGTAAGTAGTTCAAAAGATGAATTATGAATATTGTTGCGTGACTCTTGGCGTTTTAATTATTGAACACAAGTGCTGTTGCACTTGTGTAAGACGTTCTAAGATAGAATACAAAACATAATTGCGAAGACTCCTAGGGGAGCAGTGCCAGTCGAAGACTACAGGCTGAGACG
>NZ_KV792245.1:13839-115599 GCF_001808125.1 Staphylococcus sp. HMSC14D10
ACGCCTTTAGAGGACTACAGGCACGAGCCTTTCCCGCAAGAAAGCGTCGCAACTAAAATGAGTAAAAATTCATCTGAGAATTTCTTTCCCCCCTAGACAATCATCTCAAGTTTAATGAAATAAAAATAAGTCAGTAAATGAATGGACTGCATTCATCTACTGACTATTTATTTAAAAATGTTATTTTATATTTTATTGAACATGATATATATTGATCTTAATGGCTTAGAACATCTCTGAAACTACTTTTTGTTCTAAGAAGTTTAATAAGTAATCTGGGCTACCTGTTTTAGCATCTGTACCAGACATTTTAAATCCACCAAATGGATGATATCCTACAACTGCTGAAGTACATCCACGGTTAAGATATAAGTTACCTACTTCGAATTCATTAACAGCTTTAATCCAGTTTTCACGATTATTTGTAATAACTGCACCTGTTAAGCCATAGTCTGTATCATTCGCAATTTCAATTGCTTCTTCGAAATTATCAAATTTAGTAAAGCCAACCACTGGACCAAAGATTTCTTCTTGCATTACTTGATCAGATGATTTTAATCCTGAAATAATTGTTGGTTTAATGAAGTAACCTGTTGAATCATCAGCTTCGCCACCGATTTCAATTTTACCTTCTTTACCACCAATTTCGATATATTTTTTAATTTTGTCGAATTGTTTTTTATTAATAACAGGACCCATGAATGTATTATCTACAGTATTACCAACTGTTAATTCTTTAGTTAATGCTACCGCTTTTTCTAATACTTCATCATACACTGAACTGTGTACGATGGCACGTGAACATGCAGAACATTTTTGGCCTGAGAAACCAAATGCTGACGTTACAATTGATTCTGCAGCTAAATCAGTATCAATATTTTCATCAACGACAATCGCATCTTTACCGCCCATTTCTGCAATAACACGTTTTAAGAATGTTTGTCCTTCTTGAACAACTGCGCTGCGTTCGTAAATACGAGTTCCTGTTGCACGTGAACCTGTAAATGTAACAAAGTGTGTATGAACAGAATCAACTAAATAGTCACCGATTTCTTTCGGATCACCAGGTACAAAGTTAACAACACCCTTAGGTAGACCCGCTTCTTCTAAGATTTCGATTAATTTATACGCTGTTAATACTGTATCTTCAGCAGGTTTCAATAGAACCGTGTTACCAGCTACTACTGGTGCTAATGTTGTACCAGCCATAATTGCAAATGGGAAATTCCATGGTGGAATTGTAACACCAGTACCAATTGATTTATAGAAGTACTTGTTATGTTCCCCTTCACGATCTAATACCGGTTTACCATCTGCTAATTCCATCATTGAACGTGCATAGTATTCTATAAAGTCGATACCTTCTGCAGCATCGCCTACAGCTTCATCCCAAGGTTTACCTGCTTCATATACCATGACTGCAGAGATTTCCTCTTTACGACGACGAATAATTGCTGCAACACGTAATAATAACTCTGCACGATCTTTATGTGACCATTGACGCCATGTTTTATAAGCTTTGTTTGAAGATTCAAACGCTTTATCTACATCTTCCTTAGTAGCTTTAGATACTTTAGCAATTAATTCCGTTGTATTAGCTGGATTAATTGAATCAAATGTATCATCTTTAGTAATGTGCTCACCGTCAATCACAATTGGAAGTGTTTGACCAAGTTCACTTTTAACTTGCTCTAACGTTTTTTGAAATCTTTCTACATTTTCTTGTACTGAAAAATCAATCCCAGGTTCATTTTTGAAAGGTACTACCATTCTTAATTACCCCCTATGTATTTGTAAGAATTATAAAAATCAGTAAAACAATGACTTACTTAAAATGATAATTTGTGTCATTAATTTCATTCTACTATGCTTCGGGTTATTTTTGCAATCGCTTACATTAACATTATCTGAAAAGTTTTAATTATTAGTCAGAGATGGCTTATTTCTCGAAACAATATAACTATATTATTCTAATTTTATATTTTTATATAAATAAAGTATAATAAATTTACAAAATTTAACGACATCAAGAAAAGGAAGTTCACACATGAAAGCATTAATTACAGGCGGAGCAGGATTCATTGGTTCACATGTAGCCGAACATTTTGTTAAGCAAAATATCGAGGTACATGTCATAGATAATTTAAGTTCCGGATACTTACATAATATTCCCTTTGTTAATAAAGAACATATTTACGTAAAGGATATCACCGATTTTGAGTTTGTAACGCACTTAATACGTCAAGAACAATTTGATTATGTTATTCATTTAGCAGCCATGGTGAGTGTTGTTGAAACGATTGAGAAACCATCATTATCTAATCAAATTAATGTTGATGCCACAGTTCATCTTTTAGAAACCATTCGAACGTATAATAAGCAAATTAAAAAATTCATATTTGCATCATCGGCAGCCATTTACGGTGATTTACCAAGTTTACCTAAATCCGTTTCTCTCTCTAAACCGTCGCCATTATCTCCATATGCAATACAGAAATACGCTGGAGAACAGTATGCTAAGATTTACAATCATTTATTCGATATTCCCAGCGCTTGTCTCAGATTCTTTAATGTTTATGGCCCAAGACAAAATCCTAACTCGGATTATTCAGGTGTCATATCAATAATGAATCATAAATTTACGAATCAAACTGAATTTACCTTCTATGGTGACGGTGAACAAACTCGTGATTTTGTTTACATTAATGATTTAATTGACGCTATGTGGCTTGTGCTTAATACCCCAACAACAAGTGGTTCAATATTCAACATAGGTACGGGCATACAAACAAATCTGAAAGCAGTTTTTAAAGCGTTTGAGAAGGGCTTCAAGTACAGTATCCCATGCCATTTTAAAGCACCAAGACTTGGAGATATTAAGCATTCTTGTGCTGACATTACACCACTTGAATCATTGGGTTATCATCCTCAATATGATATAGCCAAAGGCATTCAATCTTATTTGGCATATAATAAAGAACATAAAGTAAAATTATAAAACAATCGACTCAGATAAATTTAAAAGACAATCTCTATTTAATTTCAATAGAAATTGTCTTTTTATCATTTTAATTAACCAATGGAATTACTACATACATTATTCAATCATATTAATACACATTCAAACGCTTTTTGGATCAAGAATTCTTTAAGTTTAATAGATATTGTATTTACTGATTATTTTAGAAGTTTATAGAACTCTTCTATCGCTAATTGATTGTATTCTTGAGCGTTAAACGTTTCATAATGTGGTGTTTGATGTTTGATAAAACGCTCTAAGCCGTGCTTAATATCATTGACATCATGACTCACTAACATCCCATACTTACCATTGTTTAACACATAACGATTCGCAATGATATCCGATGCCAATACGTTCATACCAAGTGATAGTGCTTCAAGTAGAACCATTGATTGGCCTTCATAATAAGACGTTAACGATAAAACATCTGCTTGTTTCATAATATAGAATGGATTTTTTCGTTGTCCTAATAAAAAGACATGCTGTTCTAACTTCAACTTACGAATTTGTTGTTCTAATTTATGTCTTAATGGACCTTCTCCTATAATATATAATTTCGTATTAGGATAATGCACGATAACCTTGCCAACCGCTTCAATTAATAAATCAAATCCTTTTTCAGGTGATAAACGGCCAACCGACACAATTTTAAAATCATCCTCTTTAAAAGGTACCGACGTCACTTTCCCTTTATTCACACTGACGAGCACCGGTACATTATTTTTCTCAAATTGATCAGAATCATCTAACATGAATTGCGATATTTTACTTAAATTAATCGTGTTTCTTGACGCTACAAATTTCTTATTTAGTGCTTTTTTAGCTATATTGCGCATATTTTGTTCTTTTGATGCGTCAGAAACACATACCAGTTTATCAAATTGATTATATAGTGTTATCAAACCTTTTAAATTTTGATAATGCGGTTTCACACCATTTACGGTTTTCTCCATATCCGCTTTGATATCACTATGAAGGTAGACCAGTTTACGTTTAGCAGTCGTAGCTAAAATAAGATTCGCCCAAAACATAGAATACCCACTGAAATCTATCGCATAATCAAATTGACTTTCACCTAATACTTTGCGCATCTCACGTTCATATACATGTTTTGGATATAAGAAACGTTCTAATGCACTTTTTAGCCCTCGTTGTCTGACGAAGTCTACTTTATACGTCTCTTTTAACGACGCTGCTAAAGGGCCAACTCTTAAAATAATTCTTACATTTTGGTTAACATTATTCAGATTATTCAAGATTTCATCATTATTACTTCGATTTGTAAATAGTGTAACGTCATATTGATTGTAATCAATATTCTCTAATAAATTGATAACAGAAGAGGTAATGCCATTATTTTTCATTCCACCAGGATAAATTAATAGTCGTTTTTTAGCACATTTCTTTTCCTTTTTACGTTTATGTTTTGAGGTGAATACCCGGTCAATCACCTTGTCAGTAACATTTCCATCATCTAGATACGTATACGTATTTTTGAACGTTTGATAGTTATGTTGCACCTTACTTAATTGATATGTTTTCTGTTGTATCACTTGTACAACATCATCAATGGTATGCACAACCGGTCCCGGTAAATCCTGAGCATTGATATACATTCCTCTTTCAAATTGATATGCTTCGTAGTCTGGTGTATAAAAGACAATGGGTTTATTTGTGACTAAATAGTCAAAGAAGATACTTGAATAATCCGTTATCATTAAATCAACAAACGCCAATATTTCATTTGTATCAAAATAATCTGGAATAAGATATGGTTTTAGTGCCTCATTTTTAATTGCTTTTTTATAAATAAATGGATGTACCTTTACTAATACTTGATAATCAAGATGAAGTTTCAACTTTTCAACTTCTTCCACAATATGATTTAAACTTTCCTCAGGCGTGTTGACATCATCACCCCTCCAAGTTGGACAATATAACAATACTTTCTCATCAGTAATATCAATGTAAGATTTTAATTCATTAATGAGCATTTTTGAATCACTATTCAATGTAAGATCTATTCTTGGATATCCAATTTCTAAAATTTGCCCACCATAAATGTTATCCAATCTAAATGCCCTTTTAAAAATGTCTGACGTATGGCGATTAGGACTTATGATATAATCACTCGATAAAAAGTTTTTAATAATATTTTGCGAACCACGTAAGCCATTTTCTAGGTCTAGACCCATATATTTGAGTGGCGTCCCATGCCATGTGTTCACATAAATTTGATCAGGCTTTTTAATGAAATAGGCTGGAAATGTTGAGTTGTTAATTAAATACTTACATTCGGTTAGTGCCCTTAAATACTCTGGAGATTCTTTAATCACGAATTCAATATTTTTGTATTTCTCAAATTTCTTTTTATAAAATTCTAACGTTTCGGTAGTGTCGACGACCCATTTATGCGTATATTTACGATATTTGGGATGATGAATCAAACGTTTAAAGATAGCATAAGGACTATCTGTAATACTTTCTCCATCTCTTACTTGGTATAGAATATCGTGTTGTTTAAGTTTATTCGCTTCATAATTTTGCGCATAACGCATTATTTTACGTGTATAAGCTGAGTTATTTCTTCTTTGTAAAGGTGTCGTTATAAATTTGAATTTACGTCGACTTTGATTTTGTAAAAATGTTTTCAGTTTCATATTCATTTTCCTTTCTAAGTTGTATTTCGTTTCTAAAGTTGATGTCATAAAATGAATGTTTTGAGTTACATTTTGATTCTTAAATATGTATGGAGATAAACTCCCATATACACTCCAAATATATTATATCATTTATCTATCTTATATATTATATAACTAATTTATTTTATATATTAAATTCTTAGATACAAATAACCTTTGAGCCACCGGACGACTCAAAGGTTATTTATACCTGACCTATGAAATGACTATTTAGATGCGCCATTTTCATTTATCTCTCTTATTACTTTAGCTGGTACACCGGCAACTAAACTATTTGGTGGTACATCCTTAGTTACGACACTTCCTGCTGCTATAACTGAACCATCTCCAATCGTTACACCAGGCGTGACAACGACATTGCCACCAAACCAAATATTATTTCCAATCGTAATCGGCTGTGCTAACTCTAATCCTGCATTACGTTCTTTAGATGTTAATGGATGATGCGCAGTATAGAATCCACAAGATGGCCCTATAAATACATCATTACCTATTGTGATGCCTCCTCCATCCATAAAATAACAATTACTATTAACAAACACATTTTTGCCTAATTTAACATTCCAACCATAATCTGTATCGAACGGACTATTAATTGCGACATTCTCTAATGTATAACCAAATAATTCAGTTAATACTGCTTGTCTTCTACTGTCATCACTCGGACGCGTTTGGTTAAAGTCAAAACATAAATCTTTTGCACGTACTCGTTCAGTTTCCAAATCTTTATCAAAATTGGCATCATACCACTGGTGTGCTAACATCTTTTCTTTTTCTGTCATTGTACTTACCCACCTTCATTTAATATTTATATTACAGTTTAAACAAATTAAGTGGTTTTCGCACGGAAACACTCCATTTTTCAACATATAATAAGCCATAAAGGCACTCAACACCTTTATGGCTCAATATAAGAAGCTTACTTTTAAGTTGTAATATAATCGCCACCATTAACATGTATAATTTGACCAGTGATATAAGAACTATCGGCGTTTGTCGCGAGGAACACGTAGGCTGGCGCTAGTTCAGCAGGTTGTCCACGTCGACCCATTGGTGTATTGCCACCTTGGTTCTCTACTTTGTCCTCATCAAAAGTAGCAGGAATTAATGGGGTATAAATTGGACCTGGAGCCACGCCATTAACTCGAATGTTTTTCTCCATTAGCGTAGTTGCTAATGAACGTGTAAATGAAACAATCGCACCTTTAGTTGAAGCATAATCAATTAAATGACCAGAACCACGATACGCCGTCACACTTGTCGTATTAATAATTGTATCGTTGTCACTTAAATATGGAACGGCAGCTTGTGATAAGAAGAACATGCCAAATATATTTGTTTCGAATGTATCTTTAAATTGTTCAGGCGTAATGTCCATGAAACTATCCTGAGGATATTGAACTGCACCATTATTAACTAGAATATTTAAATTACCAAAGTCTTGAACAACTTGTTGCACTAATTCTTTAGATTGCTGCGCATCTTTTAAATCATGAGCATAAGCTATAGCCTTTACGCCAATCTCTTTAAGACGATTAACAGTTTCCTCTGCATCTTCATGCTCGTCATAATAACCAATAGCTACATTAGCGCCTTCTTTAGCAAACAAGATTGCAACAGAGCGACCAATCCCTGAGTCACCACCAGTAATTAATGCAACTTTACCTTGCAATTTACCAGCTGCTTTATATTCATCTAGTTCTGAAATGGGTCTAGGATCCATGTCTTTCTCTGTTCCTGGTTGACGATTTTGAGTATAACCTTTAATTTGTTTATGGAATTCTAATAGATTCATTCATTTTCACTCCTTACCCATTTACTTAACCGTTCCCAATAAAGACTCTTTTGAAACAAAGGATCAAGTTGCATAGGGCAGTTCTACTTATTACAACTTTAGAACGATAAAAAGTCAGTTCCCTAGTCTCATGCAATTTTATTAGAAAGACTATATAATTAAATTAAACTTCTATTAAAAAAACCAACTAAAGCCACTAACGAGATATTACAGAAAAAGGAGTGCGACATTCTATGAGAGGTTTATTGAAAGGTATTATTGCATTGCTTATCATTCTTGGCGTTGTAAAGACATTCCAAGATCATGATGTAATGAACGAAGCAAATTATTATTATAATCAAGCCAAAAACGGTGAACTTGTTCAAAATATATCCAATTTTGATTTTAATAATTATAAAGACTTAAATTTAGAAAATTTTAAACCATCTGATTTTTTCTAAGTTAGCTGTATAATCTTTACAAATACAATAGTAGTCTAGGACATAAATAATATAATGATACTATTTTGCAAATTCGAAGTAGTAGGACAATGAATTCACAAAGATTTCTGTCCTACTTTTTTATGCGAAAAAGTAAGACATAAACATTGACTTGAATACCCTAAGGGGGTATATTATGTATGAATTGCAATGGAGGTGTCTTAATGAGCAATAAACAAAATGCCACATTGAACATTACTGGTATGACTTGTGCAGCTTGCTCAAATCGTATTGAAAAACGATTAAATAAAATGGATAACGTAAAAGCACAAGTTAATTTGACAACGGAAAAAGCAACGATTGAATATGATACTAATGACTATGCAATAAATGACTTTGTTACGACGGTTCAAAAGCTTGGGTATGATGTAGTCATTGACAAAGCTGAGTTAGACATAACTGGTATGACATGTGCAGCATGTTCAAATCGTATAGAGAAAATATTAAATAAAACACCAGGCGTTAAAGATGCGACAGTTAATTTAACGACTGAACAAGCTATGGTAGCGTATTATCCTGGGCAAACGGATTTAGATACCTTAATTGGACGAATTAGAAACTTAGGTTACGACGCACAACCTAAACAATCCGAAGAAGATCAAGCAAACCGAAAACAACAAGAACTTAAGCATAAGCGAAATAAATTAATGATCTCTGCTATTCTGTCATTACCTCTATTAATGACAATGCTCGTCCATCTCTTTAATATGCATTTACCCGACATATTAATGAATCCTTGGTTCCAATTTATCCTTGCGACACCTATCCAATTTATCATTGGTTGGCAGTTCTATGTTGGTGCTTATAAAAATTTACGTAACGGTGGGGTTAATATGGATGTGCTCGTTGCATTAGGCACTAGTGCTGCATACTTTTACAGTATTTATGAGATGATTAAATGGTTAACAGGTGCCACAAACATGCCTCACCTTTACTTTGAGACAAGCGCTGTACTTATCACATTAATTCTTTTCGGAAAATATTTAGAAGCACGTGCTAAATCACAAACGACGAATGCATTAAGTGAATTACTTAACTTACAAGCAAAAGAGGCACGACTAATTGATGACAATGGTATCGAAAAAATGGTACCGCTCAATCAAGTTAATGTTGATGATATCTTGTTAATTAAACCCGGTGAAAAGATACCTGTCGATGGTCAAATTATTAAGGGTGAAACTGCTATTAATGAATCAATGCTAACAGGTGAATCAATGCCAGTTGATAAACACGTTGATGATGCAGTAATAGGCTCAACTATGAATACGAATGGTGTTATTACAATTAAGGCAACTAAAGTTGGCAAAGATACTGCCCTATCCAATATTATTAAAGTGGTTGAGGAAGCTCAAAGTTCTAAAGCACCTATTCAACGTTTAGCTGATATTATATCAGGCTATTTCGTTCCAATTGTTATTGCGATTGCTTTACTGACATTCTTAATTTGGATTACACTTGTACATCCTGGTCAATTTGAAGATGCACTTGTTGCTGCGATATCAGTTCTAGTGATTGCTTGTCCATGTGCACTTGGTTTAGCTACACCAACTTCAATAATGGTTGGAACTGGTCGCGCTGCTGAAAATGGTATTTTGTTTAAAGGTGGCGAATATGTCGAACGTACACATCAAGTTGATACAGTTGTGTTTGACAAGACAGGAACACTTACACACGGCAAACCAGAGGTAACTTATTTTGAAGGTGACAAAGATATCTTAGCTTTAGTTGCTTCAGCTGAAAATAACTCTGAACACCCACTTGCTACTGCAATTGTTAACTACGCCAAACACCATAAAGTTAACTTGGTAAATGTCACAAATTACCAAACATTACCAGGTCACGGAATACAAGCTGTTATAAATAATACTAAGTTACTTGTTGGCAATCAAAAATTAATGTCAGAACACCAAATCAATATACAAAGCATTAAGCAGAAAATGGAACATATGGAAGCTGATGGACATACTGTTATGCTAATTGCCTATGGCGACGAACTAAAAGGCATGGTTGCTGTAGCTGACACTGTTAAAGCATCTGCTAAAGAAGCTATCCAACAATTATCATCTATGAATATTAGAACGGTTATGCTAACTGGTGATAATGAACGAACTGCAAAAGCTATTGCTAAAGAAGTCGGTATTGATCAAGTCATTGCCGGCGTTCTACCTGAAGATAAAGCACAACATATAACGCAATTACAAGAACAGAAACATAGAGTTGCTATGGTGGGCGATGGAATTAACGATGCTCCTGCACTTGTCAAAGCAGATATCGGCATTGCAATGGGAACGGGTACAGAAGTAGCAATAGAAGCTGCAGATATCACCATTCTTGGAGGAGATATTCAATTAGTTCCTAAGGCCATTCATGCAAGTCATAAAACAATTCGCAATATTAAACAGAACTTATTCTGGGCATTTGGATACAATATTGCAGGCATCCCTATTGCGGCAATGGGATTACTTGCACCTTGGATAGCTGGTGCTGCGATGGCCTTAAGTTCAGTTAGTGTTGTAAGTAATGCCTTAAGACTAAAACGAATGAAATTATAATTATGAAGCATTTCTATTTTATTTCTTTGTTTATTAAAAAGGAGTAAAATATGGGTATATATGAGTAAGAACAACGGAGGTGAAAGGTATGATTAATAAAGTAATTAACGTTGAAGGTATGAGCTGTGACCATTGCAGAAACGCTGTGGAATCTGCATTAGCTAAATTAAATGGTGTGACTTCAGCAGAAGTAGACTTAGATAAGAATCAAGTTCGCGTAGATTACGACGAAAACAGAGTATCAGTTGAACAAATGAAAGAAGCCATTGAAGATCAAGGCTACGATGTAAAATAAAATCCGGATAAGAAACCTACTTTTGTTAGGCAGTCAATCTAACCCGGGTAAAAGCGATTTAAATATAAGCAAATTTTGAAATGTGAGCATTCGCTAAAGCTAATTAAAGGAGTTGAGTCTGGGACAATGAATTCACAAATAATTCTGTCCCACGCCCAACTCCATTTTTTAATTCACTCTTAATTTAGTAGTACCTGTATTAATAACATCAATGACTGCATCAAGTGCATCAACAATTAAATTCTTAACTGCCGCATCAGTATAAAACGCAATATGTGGTGTTAACCAAATATCTTCTCTAGCAATTAATTCATCTAATAAGTCATCATTAATCACTTTATCACGGTAATCTCCAGGGAATAAACCTCGTTCATGCTCATATGTATCTAATGCAGCACCTTTAATTTGACCACTATCAATTGCATCAAGCAATGCTCTGGTATCAACGATTGATCCCCTAGCAGCATTTACAAATATGGCACCTTTTTTAAATTTTGAAAATAAATCTCTATTGAAGAGATGTGGATTATATTTCGTTGCTGGAATATGAACTGTAACAATATCTGCATCACGTAAAGTTTCTTCCAACGTATCCTTATACTCAACATATTGCCCAACCTTTTCATTAGGAAATGGATCATATGCAACAACATGACTTCCATATCCTTTAGCAAAAATGCTTGCCGCTATCGAGCCAATACGTCCTGTTCCTATAACAGCTACGGTCAAATCACTAATTGAACGTGACAATATTGAAGGTTCCCATCTAAAATCATATTCACGAAGTTTACGTTGAATATCGTTCTGATTTCTTACAATATTAATCGCTTGTGTTACTGCAAACTCTGCAATTGAACTCGGTGAATATGACGGTACATTAGATATAATAATGCCATATTGTGTAGCTAAATTTAAGTCGTAAGTATCAAATCCAGCACTACGTTGTGCAATATGTTTAATACCAAATTGTTGCAATTTGGCAAATACATCTTCCGATATTGGGTGTTGTTGAGATAAAGATAAGCCATCAAATCCTTGAACACCATCGACATTATCTTCTGTTAATATTTCTTTATTTAACTCTACTTCGACATTATTTTGTTCCGCCCACTCTTCAATGTAAGGAATATCTTCATCTCGTACACTCATTATTTTAATTTTAGTCATAAAATTTCATCCTTTCTATTTGTGACTTCTTGTTACTCGTTATATAAATAAGATAAAGAAGCTAATCGTTTAGCCGCTTCAGTTAATAATTGATCATCTAATGCTAGGGAAATACGGACATAATGACGACCATTTTCACCAAATGGAATGCCAGGCGCCACTAAGATCGATTGTTCTTTCAACAAATACTGTTCAAATGATTCACTATCATACCCTGGTGGTGTTTGAAGCCATGAGTAAATGCCACCTTTAGAATGTACAAATGGTAAATTGGCATCTTTTAATTGCTTTTCAAACATGTCACGACGACGTTTGAATGTTTCATTTTGTTGATCTAGAAAGTCATCATAGTGATTAAGTGCGTATGTTGCTGCATCTTGAAGGGCACCAAACATACCAGCATTAGTATGTGTTTGATATTTCTTCAGCGCTTGTATCATGTCTTTGTTACCTACTGCGAATCCTACTCTAAACCCTGACATATTATAGCCTTTAGATAATGAAAAGATTTCAATTGCTACCTCCTTTCCATCTTTAGAAGCAAGTATACTTGGGTTCTTTGCATCAAATCCAAAAGCACTATATGCGAAATCATGAACGATCTTTGTATGTGTACCCTTAAATCTTTGAATCGCTTCATCAAACACTGCTTTAGTAGCCGTTGATCCAGTAGGATTATTCGGGTAAGTCAAATAAACGAGTGACGTACGTGCTAATGTTTGTGCATCTACTTTGCTCCAATCTGGCAAATAATGTGGTGGCTCCAAATTAAGTGGTACTGGATTGGCATCAGCAAGCATGACACCAGCGAGGTAATCCGTATAACCTGGGTCTGGAAGTAGCACACTTTCTCCTGGATTAACAATACATGTAGGCAAAGCCACTAAACCATTTTTAGTACCATAAAGTATGCACACTTCATCATCTTTATGTAGCTCAACGCCATATTGTCGTTGATAGAAATTAACAATTGCTTCTTTAAAGGATTCCTTACCATGAAATGCACCATATTTTTGATTTTCAGGAATTCGAACAGCATCAGCAAAGTGATCAACGATGCCTTTAGGCGTTTCGCCATCCGGGATACCAACTGCCATATTAATTAACGGTAGTGGTCCATGCTCAACCTTACGTCCCATTGTCTTACCAAAGTAACTATCTGGAATATTGGCTAGTTTATTAGAAATTGTCATTATTTACCCCCTTTTAAAATTAAAAAAGCTATATATCACTCTCAATTGATAGTGACATATAGCTTAGTTATGACTATGACACTTATCTTTGAGGCATACCTCTTTGGAATTAGCACAGTACTTTTGTCTTTTAAGTCTGTTGCTGAAGTTTCATTGGGCCAAATCCCTACACTTCTCTGGATAAGTCTATTGAATTAATATTTATTGTATCAGTTCAATAAGTATTGTCAATATTTATAATTTTCAGATTTATAGCAAGTTTTACTTTATTTTCCGTGTTCTATATCTTCTAACATTGCTTCGGCAGTAATTTTAGCACTGGTCAACACAATTGGCACACCTGCACCAGGGTGCGTACTTGCTCCTGCAAAGTATAAGTCTTTATAATCTCTTGATACATTTGGGTGTCTATAATAATTACTTTGTGTAAGTGTTGGCATAAGTCCGAATGCTGAACCGAATTTGGCATTATAACGACTCTCAAAATCAAGCGGTGTAAATACTGTTTCAGATACAATATCCTGACGTATATCTTTAAGTGCCTCAATCGTTTCTAATTTGTTATAAATGACATCTTTCGCTTGTTCAACCATACTAGGATCGTTCCAGTTAATTTCACCTGTCTTCAACTCAGAGACTGGCATTAAGACATACATTCCTCTCTGGTCTTTAGGCACTAATGCCTCGTCTTCTACAGATGGGAAGTAAAGATATAATGATGGGTCGTTAGGCATCTTACCACTAAAAATGTCATCAATATTGCCTCTAAACTCTTTAGCAAATACGACATTATGTACATGTAATTTATCACGTAATTGACGATTAATACCTGCATAAATTAAAAATGCTGAACATGAATAGTCCATGTTATCTACCTTTTCAGGAGAATAGTTCTTTAAAGGTGAGTGCGCAGACATTAAGTTTTGTGCCACACATGGAAAGTCAGCAGTGCATAGCACTTTGTCAAAACTCGAATATCATCATTAACACGAAGACCATCTGCACGTTTAAATTTAGGATCAACAATGATTTCTTGTACATCTGCATTAAGTTCTACTTTAACACCATCATCTTGACCAAGTTGTAGTAAACATTGTGCTAAGCCTTAAATACCGCCTTTTATATAATGAACGCCATGTACCATTTCATTCATTGGAAAAATAGAATAAATTGAAGGCCCTTGTTTAGGATCAATACCTATGTAGAACGTTTGAAATGCGAATAACTTACGTATTTTTTCATTGGATACATAATTATCTATTAATTGATTCGCATTATTAAATGTTTTTAATTTTAATCCACGATATAGCATCAATGGGTTATAAAATTCACTTGGTTTACGGAATGTTCGTTCATGGAAGTATTTGCGTGCCACTTCATATCGTTTATACACATCCGTTAAAAATTGCATAAAATCTTGAGTAGAACCTGGTTCTATCGCTTCTAACGTTTGACTAAGTTGTGATAAATCAGTTGATACACTCACTTTATCTTTATCAGAAAAATAAATATCCATAATATGTGTAAGTGGCTTCATATCAACGTAATCTTCAAAACGTTTGCCACTTTCTTCAAATACGGCTTTATAAACATCCGGTACCATCACTATGGTTGGTCCCATATCAAAAGTAAAGCCATCTTTCTTAAATTGGCTCATACGGCCACCAACTTGTTCATTCTTCTCAAATATTGTAACTTGATGATCTAAGCGGCTAATCGTGCTGCAGCTGCTAAGCCGCTAACACCAGCGCCAACTACTGCTATATTCATATATCTCACCTAATCTTTATATTTTTTCTTTAAATTACGGTAGATTTTATGTTTTTTCCATTTAGAAACGTACGCACGGTCTTTCAATGAGTAATCTGCTTTACGTACTTCGGTTAATATACCTCGATATATTTGGGCTGCTAACTCAATAATCATACGAGCTTCTTCATTGTATACATTAAGATGATTTAAAACCATGTCATAGTTATTATCGGCTAGTGTAGCGTAGAATTCCCAAATTTTAATGTAATTGTCAGAGGGTTGATCACGTCCTATTTCATCAGCAATTGAAACATTAAATTCACTTAAACGCGCTTTACTAAAGTAAATACGTCCGTTACGATAATCTTCACCAACATCACGTAGTATGTTCGTTAATTGAAGTGCCTCACCTAATTGTTTTCCATACTCATATGCTTCATCTGACGGTGGCGTTGCCAATATTGGGATCAGTAATACACCTACAGTTCCCGCAACACCATAACAATAATCTAGTAGACCACGATCTGTTTCAAACATTTCGAAATGCTGGTCTGCTTCAACCGTATCAATTAAGTCATAGAGGGCTTGGAAATTCATTTGGAAATGTGTAGCTGCATCAGCAAATGCCATCATAATGCGGTCATCACTTTCAAATGTCGTTGTTGTTTGATGTTCAATAGCTTTAACATCACGGTTAATCTTATGTAGATATTCCACGTCTTGGTGTACATCGATACTATCATCAACGATTCTACAAACTGCATAAATCGCCCAGATTGCTCGTCGTTGTTGTTCTGGTAACATATCAAACGCATATGAGAAACTCTTAGAGTAATCTTTCATAATTTGATGACAATATTGATAATTTTCTTCTAATGTGCTCATGGAGAACCCCCTGCTAAATATTATTTAATACTAAATTGTCGTCCTTTCCATTTTACCTGTTTCGTGTAATGAATGTGACGATATGAATTTATATAAATTAAAACAAAAAATAAAAACAATATTGGGTTGATAGATAAAAATAAAATTGAAAAACGTCCTACTCGACGATGTAAACGAATAAATAGTAATGTATATAAACTATATGATAACGCCATTCGCTTAAATGACAAAGTTTTCATAAATAAACTAAATGTTAATCCGCTATATGAGGTGATACTTCCCACCATCCATAAGATAATTAATATCATGATATGAGGTTGTGTTGACGAAGCACCTACCGCTAAGTGTTTCGTCCATCCCTCTATTATTGTTATAAATCCCGCTTCATACATTCTAAAGCTAACAAATCCCTGACCTTCAAATTGTGTCACTGGCAAATGGCAACGATGAAACGCTTTTCCTAAAGAAAATCCTTCAATAATATGAGATGCAGCATTTTTATGTCCTTCTAGCGCTTGAGATGCATCCGATTTATTTGAATTAACAAGATAAATCGTTGGGTCTTGTGGCAATACTTTGTCATGAAACACTTCTCGATAATTACGCTTAGAATCATTTGAGAATAGGAAATTATGATGTGCCAATTGAGGGTATAATTTGTCTACTCCTAAATGCATCACATAGCCAGATGCTGCAGGTTCATAAACTTTCTCTAATTGTGCTATTTTTTTATTTAAAAAGTGCAGTAAGTCACGATACGTAGGTATCACTTCTCTATTAGAAACAATGTAATCTGCATTCACATGTAAATCATCATCTAATCTAACGTCTGAACATGATTAAAATACGTATCAATACTATGTATATCCGTACCGGTATGAATGGTTACGCTCTCTTCAATCGCTAATTGTTCCAATGCACGTGTAAGTTTATGAATACCACCTTTAACGTACCACAACCCTTGTTCATATTACATATGAATTAAAAGTGAAAGTACTGCTGGTGCATCATAAGAAGAGCCAACATACTTTATAAAGTAGCCAAGCATATCTCTTAATTCTTGCTTCTCAACATAACGATTAATAGCTTGTTACATTGTTGAGAAGTAATCCACACCTTTAAGTGAACGCAATGGTCCCTGGCATTTAATAATTTCAGAAACTGTATCAAGCCCTAGTGCAAAGTAGCCATTTTCCGTAAAACGATGTATTTTTTCTTCATGATTTAAAAATTGATGAAGTTGCTGAATATCGTCATTGGTAAGATAGGTATTGGCATTTAACATTTGAGACAAGTCTTCATATAAAGCTATCACTTCACCATTAGTGAAGAAACTACGCCATTGCAAAGGTAATCGTTCAATAGTAATATAGTCTTTCATTTGCTTATCACTATAGTTAAACAAATTTTCAAATATGTATGGCATCGTTAATATAGCTGGACCTAAATCAAAACAGAATCCCTCTGTTTCTAAACGATTTACTTTCCCACCAATGTGGTTATTCTTCTCATAAAGCGAAACATCAAAGCCACTTTGAGCAAGACGAATAGCAGCTGATATCCCACCTAGTCCCCCACCTATAATGATGATTTTCTTTTGAGACATGTACGTTCATCTCTTTTCATTCATAGTTGATAGTAATGTTCTAACCTAGGACGATTGTATCGTTGCGTGAGTATGATCGGTAAATTTGCCGAAATCATATAACACACATCAATGAATAGTATATATTTAAGCGCTTTGATAAAAACAACAATCGGTATCATTGATAACCAATGAAAAAGTTCTGCACGGCGCATTTCTAAAATCATAAAATGTATATCTTCTAATTCAAATGAAACCAGTCGCCTTTTATTATAGATACGATAATTGAATTGAGCTGCTTCTGGAATGTAATGTTTCCATTTATTAATACGAAATAGTTTATTCCATAAAGCGCCTCTCTTTTCCCATGACCTTATTTTAAAAACTGATTCATATCTCACAAATAAAAAGGACGGGTATCGTAACATGATATTATATAGCGATAATTGTACAGTTGTCCAAAACACACTATATATTAAACCTAGTTTTAATACTTTTCTTAATGTCATTGATATTCAACACTTTCAATTTGTATATTGTCTTAGTATCTTCCCTATAATCGCGGTCGGTAAACGTTAAGCTACAGTGTCTATTAAAACACAAAAAAAGAGGCCGACCTTAAAGTCGACCTCTTTCGTGATAACTCAATGTACTATCCAGTTACCTTAGTAAATCCTACCACCAACCGTTGTTAGCACGGAATGCAATTGCTGCATCTAATGAACCGTAACGGCTATTAGCATAGTTAATCATACCTTTAGTTTGTGAAGCTACTGAACCAGTACCCCATGATTCCATAGTTTGACCTAAACCTCTGTAACCAGCTGGGTTAACTGCGTTAGGATTACCACCTGATTCAGGCATTACTATTGCGTTCCAAGCAGCTTCAGTACCACCATTAGCTAAGAATTGAGCTTTAACTGATCCACCAGTTGAAGCTGATGATGAAGTTGAAGCTGAGTATGAAGTAGTTTTTGGTGCAGATACTGCTTCAACGTTAGTGTTGCTTGCTTGTTGGTTTGAGCTTACTGATTGAGTTGAAGCTTCATTGCTGTAAGAAGCTGAGTAGTCAGTTGATTGAGCAGCTGGAGCAGCTTGTGTAGTTGCTACTGTGTCAGCTCCACCAACGTAAGTGTAATCCCAAGACCAAGATTGACCGTCTGAAGTGAAGTTGTATTTAAAACCATCTTTAACGAATGTGATGTTGTATGCACCAGCTTGTACTGGGTGAGCATTTAATTCAGATGGGTTGTTTTGAGCTAAGTTAGCTAATTGTGCATAGTTTGTAGTTGATTCAGATGCATGTGCACTGTTATCTGTAGTTAATGCATAACCTGTTACTCCTAAAGCTACTGCTAATGACGACGCGATTACTGTTTTTTTCATAATAAAAAATTCCTCCAAAAAAATTTAGTTTATATTTTCGTTTTGTTAAATTCTTAAGTTATTGTGTTTTGCTCTGTGTTTAACTTTTGACAATAAGTACTATATCATAAAAAAACGCCAATAGTATTACGCTTATCTTACAAAAAATTACAATGAACGACTTATTCTGTAACATTGAAATATTTATATTTCATTCTGTAATATTATTTTTCGAACAAATCGTTTAAAATTTCATTATGAAATGAGGTTTTACAATACTCTTTTAAGAAATTTACAACAATTCTACATATTCTGTAATATTACAAATTGCCGTTTTGTTACAATACCGTAATATTTCTAACAACTTAGAATATATTCAATTTATTGATATAACATAGAAAAACCAAGAAACGACTCTATCATTAACCGTTTCTTGGTTTATTAATCAACTCATTACAGTATAGTCTTATAAATTAATAATCCTTGACGCCCCATAATACTTTTTCGCATTTACGAATAATATACTTCATTATTTCTATTCTTGATGTTTTCTTATGATCTGCTGGTACGACTAGCCATGGTGCATGTGTTGTATTTGTTTTTTTAACCATGTCGTGGCTGGCTTCAACGTACAAATCCCACTTGTCACGATTACGCCAATCTTCATCAGTGATTTTCCATTGTTTATCTACATTATTTTGACGATATTTAAAACGTTTAAGCTGTTCGTCTTTATCTAATGTCAGGAAGAATTTTAGGATGATCGCACCTTCATCGGTCCACATCTTTTCAAATGCGTTGATCTCATCATAGGCTCGTTGCCATTCATTCATTGTTGCAAATCCTTCAATTCGCTCAACTAATACACGTCCATACCAACTTCTATCAAACAATTCGATATGACCGCTTCTTGGCATATCCTTTGCAAAGCGCCATAAATAATGATGTTTCAATTCAACATCTGTAGGTGCGCTGATGCCATTAACTTCATAACCAGTAGGATCAAGCTTTTCTCTAATACGCTTAATATTACCACCTTTTCCTGCTGCATCCATTCCTTCAAATACAAGAATTAACGGAATTTTTCTATCATATAAAGCAAATTGTATTTCGCGCATACGTTTCTGCAGTTCAGTAATTAATGTTTTGTATTCTTCTTTAGAAACTTTTTCTACATCTTTATCAAACAGTTCAGTAGCAAAGTGCTCTGAGAATTCACCATCATAAACTTTATCCTTCGCATGATGTTTCGCTATGGCTTGTTCTAAACGTTCAATAATGTGTTCATACATCTTTTCAATCGCCATTTGGCGTTCTGTATAGTCAATAATCTTCCATTGTTTATCCTGTTTAATAAATTGATGCATGTCTTCTAAATACGTTTCTGTTGATAGTACACTTCCATACTCTTGAACTTTCCAACGCATCAGTGGATTTTCTTTTGTTTGTTTAATATGTTCTTGTCTTTTATCTTCATTGATTTCAATAAAGAATTTGATGATTTCATAATCATCCTCGATTAACATATCTTCAAAAGATGTAATTTGTTCTTTTAAAACATCATAATTTTTATATCTATCGTGTTTAATTTCGTTTTCTCGATAATCTAAATAATGAGAGTACCAGCTTCTAAAATAGACATTGATATCACCTTTTTTAGGTAATGTATTCCAATATTTTTGTAAAAACTGATAACGCAAATCATCCTTTTGCGGTGATTGTGTCGCAATAAAATGTGTATATTTGGCATCAAAATTGAGTAATAATTCATTTGAAAGTCGTGTTTTTCCAGAAGCAGGGACACCTTCAAATAGAATCATAATTGGAATACCTAATTTGTGTGTCTGTCTTGTAAGTTCAGCTGTCTTTAGTGCTAATTTTTCGATTTTATTAGCCATTAACCATTCACCCTTTAAGTAACGTATTATTTCATTTTTATTGTAACACTATTTATTTCATATTTTATCTTAATTTCTATATGTATTCTCATTTTCAAAAAAAGAATTGATAAAATGCGATAATCAACACTTTATCAATTCCTATTTAACAAATGGTTAACCCATAAATTTATATATGTCGTTTGTATAAAGATGTAATACTTTTCGGAAAATAATATCTAAAATGAATGCAGTCACTAATGGTACAACAAAGAATCCCAAAATAATGAGTAAGATACTTAATATTGCAGAATCTACATGTAAGAATTTAAAAGCGCTAATTGGTCCAATCATCCCAATGAAACCAAATCCTGCAGACTCTTTAGTTCCCGCAATACCAATCAAGCTACCTGCAATTCCTGAAATTCCAGCAGTTATAAGAATTGGTAACATTATAATTGGATATTTCACCATGTTTGGCATCATCATTTTCACACCGCCGAAGAATATAGAAATTGGTACTGCAACTCGGTTCACTTTGCTTGTCCCAATAAGTAATACTGCTTCAGTAGCTGAAATACCAATAGATGCTGAACCTGCTGCCAGACCTGTAATCCCTATAGCAATAGCTATCGCAACAGTTGATAATGGTGAAATAATAATAAAACTAAAAACCATAGAAATAAGCATACACATCAATACAGGTTGTAGTTCTGTGAAGCTATTAACCATATTACCAATGCCAGTTGTAATCATATGTACGTATGGCAATATAAGTACACCAATTGTAGCGGATAAACCACCTACGATAGTTGGATACACAATCAGTGCCATGCTACCGACACGTTTTTCAATTAATAAAATAAATAATACAGCAATCGTTGCAGTAATCATCGTATTAATCAAGTCTCCGATGCCGGCAATTACCCAGGCACCATTCTTAAATTGTGCAGCCCCGCTTCCTACATAAGATGCACAAGCAACAACTGCAATTGCTAATGGTGTCATATCAAATTTCAAAGCAATAAGCGCTCCTATTAAAGCAGGTACTGTAAATTGCATTGCTTGTACGACATGTAACAATGTTCCAAAAAATGGGTGGTGATGCATGAACGCTTTAAAGATTTCTCCCAAAATAGCATTAGGTACTAATCCAACAACGATACCAATGGCTACGCCCGATAGCACTCTAAATGTAAAATCTTTAACGCCTATTTCTCTAAGTGTTGATGTCATATAAAAAACCTCCTATTGTTTAATCTGCACACTTAATATGTTGATCAGCCTACTTACTGATGATTGATGCCACATGTAAACAACTACTCACGTCAATCATTTGAATAAGTAATGATAGATTTTACTATATCATAAATTCTAAATTTTCAGAATATTATTTTTATTTTTTCTCAAAAAAGTAACATTTAACGATAATGATTGGATTCCAAAATTTACTTCTTGGTTAATAGGTATGAATTTTTGATGTTAAAAAATCTGAAACATGACTCAGGCTTCAGATTTTTAATACTATCTATTTTGTTTTTCATATCAGATATTAAATAAACTCTTTTCATTTTCTGGTAGTTGATCAATAAATGATTGTGGATCTTCGGCACAATCATTGCCTATGCCATCCTTCATTCTTTGAAAATGTAAATGCGAGCCAGTTGTCTGTTCACCTGTATTACCGGATAAAGCAATCACATCTCCGGCTTTAACTTGTTGACCTTGAGTTACCTTGAAATCATTTAAATGCATATACCATTGATGATATCGGCCATTATCTTCAGAGATTTGTATCACTTTCCCTCCTAAATCATCTTCAAATATTCTTGTGACAACACCATCTGTCGCTGCTAACACTTTCGTATCTTCAGGTAAGTCATAATCATTACCATAATGTTTGTCATTACCTTCAAACTCTAAACCATGATTATATGTGCCATAACCATGCGTCAAACGTCCATCACTATTCCAATCACCATATTGATTATCATCATTAAAAGACATTTGAGATGGTTGCATATCAATTTCACGAATTAAATATGTTACGGAAACACCGATACCTACACATATCAGTATAGTCATAACTATTTTGATAAATTGTTTCAAACATCGCTCTCCTTTTTAATTCATTATTATTCTGTATATTATCAAACATCACGACAAGAAAGTGTATACTTTGCTTATAATCAGACTAATTGACTAGATAATAAACAAAATTGACTATTATAATAGTAGAAACTCATCTCATAATTAATTTTAACCATAATTAAATTAAAAATTTTATTAGGAAATTGAAGTTTGACTACTCCACAGTTTAGGTTGATAGTTACATATCATTGTAAGCGTGAACTTTGACAACCATCTCACTTCGACAGATAATTTAATGTAAGCTATAGGTCAACAAGGGAGGTGCCTATATTGACTACGACTAAAGTGGATCCTCGTATTATCAGAACAAAGAAGCTGCTGGTAAAAGCGTTTCAAGAGGTTTCCCGAGAGAAAAAGATGTCACAAATCACTGTTAAAGATATTACTGAACGTGCCACGGTCAACCGTGCTACTTTCTACGCACATTTTACAGATAAATATGATATTCTCAATTACACTTTATCCGAAACAATTTTGAAAGATTTAAATAATACATTATCCGTATCAGATATTATTAATGAAACTGTCATATCAAACCTATTTATTTCTATTGCTAATTATATGGTTGAAGTGCAAGACTCTTGCAAGATGAATAGTGAAACGTTTTGTAACCAAGCTCATCAACGTATTAATAATGAATTAGAAGATATTTTTACCATTATGCTTCGTAATAGCTACCCTGAACAGGATATTGACGTTCTCGTTAATAGTGCTAGTTTTCTAGCTTCAGGATTATGTGGTCTCGCTAGACATTGGCTCGATACCAGTTCGCTTACAGCAGAAGCTTTTATAGATAAAAATTTACCTTTCTTAATTCATCACATCACACACTTGTAATTAAACCTTTAAGGCGTTGCCTTAGAGGTTTTTTTATGGAAAAAGCTAATCTAATCAACAAATACTGAGCATTGTTGTCTAAGCAACAAATTTCATAAGCATGTATGTTGCATATTATTTAAATGGGGCGTATATTACATTTATACAACATGTGTTAGTTAGATAATAAGTGTTGTATAAATACTAAATGAAGTTAGGAGGTAAGGACATGTCAGATATTGATGAACACGAGGGATTTAAACGTACGTTTAAAAATAATAAATTGACGCTAGGTTTATCCATACCGTTTGATAATAAACAACAAAACAATATTGATTTTGATGAGCAATTGAGACTCGCTCAAAAGGCAGAGTCTTTGGGATTTACAAGTTTGTCTGTGAGAGATAATCCATTGTATAGCCCTCATTTAGGCAACGTTACTACGAATTATGATCCATTCGTCTTTTTAACTTATCTGAGTGCCTTTACCTCAAAGATTGCACTGGGTACTGGTAGTACCGTAGCAACCTTACGACATCCCATTCATCTAGCTAAATCAGCTGCCTCACTTGATCTCATCTCCAATCAATGTTTATTACTCGGTATGGCTACCGGTGATCGCTCTTTTGAATTCCCTGCATTTAAAGTAGATGAAAATGAATTAACAGAACGTTATCAAACAACCATTCACTCACTAAGAGAACTGTGGCAATCACATTCTCCCAAAATCTCAAATTCAATTTTCGAATTATATGAAGATTCAGGGTTACAAGTATTGCCAAAACACCCTTCAATTCCAATGTTTGGTACCGGATATTCAAAACAATCAATGGCTTGGCTTCAAGAAAATATGGATGGTTGGCTATTTTACGCACAACCTTTTCAAGATCAAAAGAAATTAGTGGAAGCTTGGCATAGTGGTACCGACCGATTTAAACCGTTTATGAATATTCTAATGATTGATTTATCCCAAAATCCAAATGAAACCGTAAAACCGATTAAAGGTGGTTTCCGTACTGGACGTAAAAATTTATTACAAATATTAAAAGCTTATGAATCAATTAATACAAATCATATTATCTTAAGATTTACAAACGATGATCGTGATATCGAAGCATTAATAGAAGAAGTTGGTGTGCACATTGTTCCCCACTTCCCAGCTCATACAAATTAGGAGGAATAAATAATGAGAGAATTATTAGATAGAATTAATCAATTAGCAAATAAAGAAAAAGTTGAAAGTTTGAGTGTTGATGAAATACAAGAACAACATCAATTAAGACAAGAATATTTAGGTATGATTAGAGGTCAAGTACTTCATACTTTCTCAACGATGAAAGTTTTAGACCCACTTGGCCAAGACGTTACACCTGATAAAGTGTATGACTTAAGAGAAGAATACGGCAACATTCAAGAAAATTAAAATCATATTATCAAGACTTAGGCTGCCCTTAAAGTTCCAACTTTGAGGGTAGCTTTTTTATGTCCATATTTTTGAGTAAAATTCTTAGTTGATCACAGCTCATTTTGTTGAAACCCTTTCCTAGGGAAACTATAAAGTAGTTCTTTGATTTTAATAATTAAAACTACTTAATGAAGTGATTGCTCACTTATGTTCGTTTATGCGACTGATTCTCTATGCCGCTCAACAAATATATTTCATAGTCTATCGTAGAATAATTCAAGCCACAAATGTTTATTTATAAGATACATTCAGGTATAGAATCAAACATCCTAACTTATCACGATAATAATTATGATATTATATAAAATAAATATATAATAATATATAAAACAACTAAGAAAGGGCATACCATGAATAAGGTTAAAAAAGGGTATTTATTTAATATTATTTCCGTAGCAATCCTGTCTTTACCCCCAATATTAAACAAACTTTCACTCACTGATTTATCATCTATTCAAGCAAACTTTTTTATGCTTTGTTTTCAACTTTAATATTATTAATAACTGTATTACTCGATAAAAGTAAAATAAAAATCTATCCTAACAAATTTATATGGCTCTTAGGTATTACTAATACAATAGGTACTTTACTCCAATATGTAAGTTTAAGTTTGTTAGATCCAGTTAGTGTTGGATTATTAGGAAGATTTTATATTATATTTGCGTTGTTTCTTTCAGTGCTCTTTCTAAATGAAACATTGTGCAAAAACGATACCCTTCCTATAATTTTTGCTGTTATAGGTACATTCTTGATTACTCATTTTTCAGGTGATTTTAACAGTATATCAGGTGTGATTGTCGCCCTATCTTATACATTCTTTTTTGCGCTAACGAATATATTAGCTAAAAAGACCGTCAAAGACATTGATTCTAAAACCATCTTACTATACAATCGGGCGACTTCTACTTTGTTGCTTATGAAAGAGTTATACTTTGATTTAGCTGGAAAAGTCCTACCTTATCAGCTTCCAAATATTACTCAATGTGTAGACATGGATAAAATTATATATGGTTCAGATGCACCTTATACAACCGATTAAGTTGTTACGATGTTAGCTGATGAACTTGAAAGAACTGATCTATTATCACATCATGAACTTGAGAAAATGTTCTATGATAATGGCAAACAATTATTAAAAACAATTAAAGAAGATTAATAAGCTTGAGCGGCACGGGTATCACTGTACCTGTACCGCCCATGCTTATTTTTATGCCAATATTTCATCCATTGATCGATTTACGCTACTAGCGTACATTCCACCAAATTTTAGTAAATGGACCATAAATAAATATAGTCTATAAAATTCTAAACGCTTACGAGCACCTTTTCCTGAAGGATAGTGCTTCTCATATTCGTCATAAAATTCTCGGGTAAATCCACCAAATACAGTAGTGATTCCTAAATCAAACTCCCTATCGCCATAAAACGGTGCAGGATCGAATAAAGCGGGGCTACCATCTGTTAAGAACATATAATTGCCACCCCATAAGTCTCCATGCAATAATGACGGTTTACTATTGTGATTTTCTAGTTCATTTACCATCACTGTGCGGACTTGTTCATAGACTTTATTATCTTCGTCATTCCATAATCCTTTCCCCATGAGTTCATCTCTCAAATGATCCATACGACGTTCGACAAAGATTTCACTCCACGAATCAGACCAAGTATTATCAAATGAAATATCTCCACCTTCATGAGGTAAATCAAATCCAAATTTGCCGTCAGATTGTTGCTGGCTATGCATTTTGGCTACTAATTGACCTAGTTTTCGTTGACTACCGGTCGTTCCCTCATCTAAGTAACTCAATATTAAGAAAGCATCACCATTAATTTCACCGCTATCAATCACATGTGGTGCTGTAACACCTGCTTCCTCAAAAGCGTTAAGTCCAGCAATTTCAGCAGCATAGAATGATTTATCACGATTGCGTTGAACTAATAAGAAATACACGTCATCTTCTGTAGTTACTTTGAATGCTTCGTTCACATCTCCACCACTCACCGACTTAATGTCTCGTATATGATTTAATGGTAATTGTTCTTGCCAATCTTTTTTCATGATGTTTCCTCCTTCGAATACATCTTCTCACTTTATTATTATATTTCCTGAAATAGGACTATTTAATCGTTAGCATATATATCCACATTTAAGTTGAGGCAAATTTTTAAACAGTTTCTAAATTAACTATGCAATTATTCTTGAACATGCTAGTCTTAGAGAGGAATGTTTTTTCAATGATATTAAATGAGGATAGTAAGCCTCAAATACAATGAAACAGGAGCATTAAAATGTATAAATTAATTAAACCACTATTATTTAAATTCGACCCTGAAAAAGCGCATGGCATGACCATTGATGCTTTAAAACTTGCCCAAAAACGTCCCTTTTTACTACCTATTATGCACAAAATCTTTAACTATGAAGATCCTTATTTAACACAAACAATTAAAGGTATCACATTTAACAACCCAGTTGGTTTAGCTGCTGGCTTTGACAAATCTTGCGAAGTACCTAAAGCACTTGAAAATGTTGGCTTCGGTGCACTTGAATTAGGTGGCATTACACCTAAACCTCAAGATGGTAATCCAAAACCTCGCATGTATCGTCTAGTTGAAGATAATGCATTAATCAATCGTATGGGCTTTAATAATATTGGTATGAACAGAGCGTTATGGAATTTACGTCGCCATTCATACAATATCCCTGTTGGCTTAAATGTTGGTGTAAATAAAACGACACCTTATAATGAGCGTTATCAAGATTACATTAAAGTAATTGATACGTTTAAAGCTGATGTCTCATTTTTTACAGTTAACATAAGTTCACCAAATACTGAGAATTTACAAAGTTTTCATGATAAAGATGAATTTTCAATGTTATGCAAAGCTTTGAAAGACTTTAAAGCCAATACAGAAGTAAATGTCCCTATTTTCTTAAAATTAACTTCTGATTTAGAACTAGATGGTTTTAAAAATATTCTACCAGCAATTACTGAAACATTTGATGGTATGATTCTAGCGAATACAACTCGTAAGCGTGATGGTCTCACTTCTTCTAATAAAGTAGAAGATGGCGGATTAAGTGGACAACCCCTTTTCAAAAGAAATTTAGAGTTAGTGAAATGGGCATATCAACAAACAAATGGCGAATTCTTAATTATCGGCACAGGCGGTATATTTAGTGCTAAAGACGCCATTCAAATGATGCGAAATGGTGCATCCCTTGTTCAAATCTATTCTTCATTAGTTATTGAAGGTCCTGGTTTGACTAAGAAGATAAATAAAGACATCGCTGCTTACTTAAAGCAACATAATTATAATAACGTGAGTGATATTATTGGATTAGACGCGAAATAATATAGCTTTACTTAATTATAAAAAGTACTATACTTAAGCCAAAGATAACAAATTTACCGGAGGGGTATACGTATGACTGCAGAAGATAAACATACAAAACAAAATGCAGACCAACCGTCTAAAAGTAAAGAACAGCCATCAAATCAAAATGATAAAGTGCAAAAAGATGACGATAATAGCATTGGTTACAATGGTGAAAAGAAAACTGCACTTGATCTTGAAATCGAACGTGAATTACTTGAAATGATGGAAAATGAAGATCCAGAACCTGAGAAGCAGAAAAAAGGTTTGAAAATTGCAGGTATCCTATCTGCATTTGTGATTGCCATTCTAGCCATTATACGTCTCATTAATCGAACAATATAAAATACGACTCCTAATTTGAAATGATTAAACTTCAAATTAGGAGTCATTTTCTTTAAAATTGTTGTAAAAAATCTTTAGCTTCTTGATTGATTTGTTTAAAATCAATGCCTTGAGCCATCGCAGCGAAGACACATCCACAATAGCATTGTCGAAATATATGATAGTCATTACACATCTCTATTGAACGTTCATAGCCCTTATTTTTCTTGAAGTCACTCGGCAAGTAGCTCACATCATATAAATGTTGTACTTCCATACCCAGTTCATTTATAAGTTGCGCATTCTTTTTAGGTGATAGTGTGAGTGCACTTCCAAAGTAATCATACCCGTATTTCACAGCAGCTTCAGCAACTAGCTCCAACCGCATTTCGAAACATGCCGTACAACGTAACCCACCTTCTGGTTCTTCAGTGAGGCCACGTGATTTTGCCATTTTCATAAATTCATGCGGTTTATATTCCGCTTCAATATATTTAACATTCTTTCCGGTTCTCTCATTAAAATTATAGACAAATTGTTCCTGAACTTTTGCACGTCTTAAATATTCATTTTTAGGATGTATATTGGGATTCGCAAAATAAATTGCCACGTCAGCATATTCCGTTAAATATTCTAACGTATAAGTGCTACATGGCGCACAACAACTATGTAGTAAGAGTTTAGGTCTTAAACCTTCCCTTTCCCATTGATTAATTAATTTTTTCAATACCTTATCGTAGTTAATTTTTTGATTCTTCATTTTAGCAATAATTGGATCAGCTTTTAACATAAAAAATGACTCCTTAAGCATTATATACATTTATTATATAATAATTAAGGAGTTGAATAATAGTTAATATTCTTTTTTTAGCATAATCATATAGTAAATAAACATGATACCGTCGAATAGCACACCAGAAATTGCACATTTGATTAATTGTTCTTTGAAGTTAAACCCATCATTAAAAATATAAGGGAAGATAATCCCCGTAATAATAAACATCATCGTTGCAAAATAAACAACGAAAAACGAGCATTTTATTGCAAGCTTTTTCACCCATTATTTGTATTCTTCAGCTGAATGAGCTTTTAACTCATCTAAACGGTTTCTTCTATTAATCCAAAGAGATACAAACGTTAAAATAACACTCAACGCTAATAAGCATATTGTTCCAAAATCCACTGTTTCTCTCTTCATATCAATAACCAAGCTTATTGTACCTAAGATAACTATTGAAATATATGTCAATAAAAACATAACCGCTAACTTATGTTCAAGCACACATTGCTCACGCTCATCACGACCTGTGGGATTTTGAGTGAACCAATTAAATAAATTTATCCATTTCTTAATCCCCCTCACCATATTCTTTAACAATTTTACCTTTACCAACGAAATAACTTACTACGCCGAAAATTAAAGCAGAAATAAAATTAAATGTTATGAAAAATCCTAATTCAATCTTTTGATCTGAAAAATATAGTCGCGTTAAATTAAGTAGGCTCATGATTACACCGAACATAATACCACCGAAAATACTGCCTAACTTATGCTTCTTTAATAATCTTTGATATGCTTCTTTAGAATAAACTCGATTTTCATCTAAATTATTTTTTCGAATGCCCCTCGATAAGAAAATACTAGCAATCGATTCTGAAAGTGATGACGATGAATTATGTTATGTTCATACTTTCGAACAAGATACAGAATTGACTGATAATATGAAATTAAAACTGTGGATAGCCGCAGAAAATGCTGACGATTTAGACATCTTTGCAGGCATTAAAAAGTTAGACCGTCGTGGTAATGAGGTGCATTTTCCTGATTTCAATCATATTGAAAAAGGTCAAGAAAAGGTCAAGTTGCAACAGGTTGGTTACGCGCTTCTCATCGCGAACTAGATGAAACGAAATCAACAATTGCACAACCATGGCATACACATGAACATGAACAAAAAGTTAGCCCAAATGAAATCGTGCCAATCGAAATAGAATGGTTACCATCTGGTACATTATTTAAAAAAGGTGAGTCATTAGCAGTTGTTGTTAAATGTAACGAAATTATCAAAGGTAATAGCACTCCTTTACCTAATACGAAAACACGTTATGAACACGAAGATACTGTAAACAAAGACAATCACCTTGTTTATACTGGTGGCGATTATGATTCACACCTAATTATTCCAGTAATTGAATAATTATTTAAAGTAACACAAACATTAAGCATATTCTTTTTCTCAATACCTAAAAGCCAGTAAATGAATTATAAAATTCACTTACTAACTTTTAAATTTATATATCATCTACCATTAATATTTATCTCAAGCTATCATTAGAGCCAACGCCAAAATAATTGATGTAAAATACCTAAATCATCATATCGATGAATGATAGTTGAACCAAATAAATGTAAGGCAAATCCAATAATTACAAAGAAAATCATTACACTATAGAAACTCGCAAAACGTAACGTATGATTTACACTATACTTTGAAATTAAATACACTGATGATGTTAAAAGTAAAATCACTGAAAAGGCAATCAATATACCACTGAAAATATACAACTCAAGGAAAAACACAATAAATCCTAAAAATAACATACTTACTGATAATGTATTAACTAATATATAATCAGATAAAACCTTTTTAAAGGAAATGCTTTCTACTATCATTAAGCGAATAACGGCGAATGTTACGATAAATAAAAACGCAAGTGCTAGCATAGTAGTTAATACAAATTTCAAGATAATTGTTGCAGTATCAACAAAATAACCATCAAATAAACGTGCTGAAAGTAGGTGTAAAAACATTCCCAATATAAGTAAACCAATAATGACTAATGATGATAGCAAAGTCATACTAAATAACTTATTCCCTTTCATCACTGCATCATGAGAAGTAAAAGCTTGTTTAAAAAATTGCTTACTTTCATTGAAGGTCGATTTCACTTTAATCGTGAATGGACCTTCAGCGTAGCGGTGTTCATAAGACATATATCTATGTGTAAATTCACCACGATCGTACTCACTATGATTCTGTTCTCCATTAATTTGTTCTTGCTTAACAGCTGTAGAATGACTTGTAGATTGAATCTCCGAATTGAATGATTCTGTTGTTGATTGCGTTGATTGAGATAATGAACCATTTAATTTATTACCACAACTACCGCAATATTGATCTCCTTGTTGATATGTCTGACCACAATTTGGACATTGCATTAGGGCTCCCTCCATAAATATAAAATTCTAAG
Organism: Staphylococcus sp. HMSC14D10; assembly: GCF_001808125.1. NCBI lineage: Bacteria > Bacillati > Bacillota > Bacilli > Caryophanales > Staphylococcaceae > Staphylococcus > Staphylococcus sp. HMSC14D10. The sequence goes on from NZ_KV792245.1 coordinate 45,898, forward strand.
TTATTATACCATTATTTTATATTGTGTCATATATTATATTTTATAAATTAAAAAAAGAAAGATGAATTCATTGAAAATTCATCTTTCTTTCATAGGTATGATTATTCAGCTTCTCTAATCTCTGCATCAACATCTGCGTAATCAATTTCTGTTTCTGTAAATGTTTTATTATTAACTGGGAAATGTTGTTTGAATGTTTCGAAATTCTGTATTTCAACAGTTACATCGTCTACTTCAAAGTCTAATACATGACCACCAAAGTTGCGCTCATCATTAGCAAAGTGAATATGGAAACCAGCTGATCCAATACCGTGGAATAATTCTGGAGTAAAGAATCCAATAATTGTTCCTTTAATATCTTCACGCGTTTCCTCTGGTTGTCTACGTGCTGAATCAATTAATCTAGTGTAAGGTGGTTCTTGTTTAGGCATCATTCGTACGTGCATTTTTTTAAAAGTACCACTTATTTTCACTGCAGAGAATAAGTTATCACTTAACATATGTTCTTTAACTTCGTTTAACACTTTTTCAGAATCTTTATTTGAAGTTTGATATGTTTGATCTGCTTCAAAACGAGTAATTGTTGCATATGGCGTCATTTCATCACCATTTAGTTTCTTAAACTCCTTATGCTCGTTAGCATGGAATGCTTCACCATCTAAAAAGATAACCTCACCATTAGAACCTGTTAATGTAGCTAGTCCTGAATCACCATGTTCTAATAGTTCATCGATAGACGCAGTTCCTTCTAATAGACCTGCCATTAATGTACCTAAAGTACCATGTTGATATAATACGTGACTCATTGAATATTCACTCCTATGTTTGTTTGACTAATAATTAATTTAAAGAATCTGGTAATACATTCGTTGATAATTTGATATTGTCTTTATAATTCACTGGGATATCAATTAATACAGGGCCTTCAGTTGCATAGCCTTCTTTTAAAGCCGCTTCTAATTCTTCTTGATTAGTAACACGTAACCCTTTTGCACCGAATGATTCAGCATATTTCACATAATCAACTGGTCCAAATTCAACTCCAGCTGAACGTTTATATTTCATTTCTTCTTGGAACTCTACCATATTATATTTACCGTCATTCCAAATTAATTGGATGATGTTTAAATTTTTGCGTACGGCTGTTTCTAAATCTTGACCTGAGAATAAGAAACCGCCATCTCCAGCTACTGACACAACTTGAGTATTTGGGCGCACTAATGCAGCTGCGATTGCCCAAGGTAAAGCAACACCAAGTGTTTGCATACCATTACTAAATAGTAAATGTCTTGGATTGTAACTTCTAAATTTACGTGCCATCCAAATATAATGGCTACCTACGTCTACAGTAACAGTTGTATCGTCAGTTAGTGTTTTTTGCATTGTTTCAATAATTTCTAATGGATGCATTACGCCATCTTCATGTGTGTACTTGATACCTGTTGCTTCAATGACTTCTGCTCTCAAACGTTCTAAGTCATCTAAACGATTTTGATTAATAATAGGTTCATGCACATTTTCAGATAGGAGTTGAATTGTCCCTGCAATATTACCAATTAATTCTTTTTTAGGGCGTAAAAAGTTAGTGATTTCAGCCTGTACTTCATCAATAGCAATGATTTCTGTATCTAATTCTTTATTCCAGTTACTTGCTTCGTATTCAATTGGATCATAACCAATTGCAACAACTAAGTCAGCTTTTCTTAATAATTCGTCACCTACTTGGTTACGGAATAAACCGACTCTTCCAAAGAAGTGATTTTCTAATTCGCGGTTAAGTACACCGGCACCTTGGAATGTTTCAACAACTGGTAAATTTGATTTAGCAACTAATTTACGAATTGCTTCAGTTTCTTTCTCACTTGAACTTCTCATACCTACTAGCAAAACTGGGAATTTCGCATGTTTTATAGCTTTGATAACGTCTTGAATGTCTTCTAAATTTGGAACACCTAGTTGGGGTTGTTCACATAAATCAATTGCATTAGATGTTACTGGAGACTCGATAACATCTTGTGGGATACTAATAAAGCTTGCACCATTTTTACCTGAAGTCGCTGTACGAATAGCGTTTGTCATTACCTCAGATAAAGACTCAGGATCTTGTACTTCTGCACTATATTTCGTAGATGATCTTAAAAGAGAAGCGTTATCTACTGCTTGATGCGTCATACGTAATAAATCGTTACGTTTAACTTGACCACCGATAGCTAACACAGGATCACCTTCTGAAGTCGCTGTTAATAATCCAGTTGTTAAGTTACTCACTCCAGGGCCACTTGTTACTAATGCTACACCTGGTTTACCAGTTAAACGACCGATACCTTGTGCCATCATGGCAGCATTTTGTTCGTGACGTGTCACAATAAGTTCTGGACCATCATCTTCAAGAGCATTAAAGAGATAGTCTATTTTAGCTCCTGGAATACCAAATACGTAATCTACATTATTATTTTTTAAAGTATCAATGACCATGTTTGCAGCAGAATAATTTTCTTTAGTCATCTAAATTCATATCCTTTCAAGTTCCGTTTTAAATTTTAATATTAAAAGAAGCCACCTACATGTCTATTTTTTAAGGGAAAAAGAGGGAAAGACTTAGTTACATGAGTTGTGGCTTCTTTATATTTAAAGTTACTTCATTATTTCATTGTTGCTAGTAATCTCAGTTAGGGATACATATCTAAATGCGAGATGGGAGTCTTCTATCTATGTCAATGGGTGTAATAAATCATAAAGTTTAGCACTACTATGCTAATACAATATAAGGGGATGGATTTACTACACGAAATAGAAGCATTTAAATATGATGTAACCTTATTACATAACTAATTATAGTATGCGCTGAACTATTAATAAAATACATATTTTCGATAGAACCTATTCCATAATGGAATAGGTCAACAAACTTTAATTTTTTAGTAAAATACCACTAAATAAAGGTCTAATTACTTGACTTATTGTGTATTTTTAGTATGTTATTCTCAGTCGAAAGACTACTTTTTATATTTTGTGGATAATTTTACTCTTTTTTGTTGTTTTTATTTCTTATTAATCTGTTATAATCAAATCTATCATTTAAAATTTCCTTGTTACACTCTGTCATTTTATAAAAAGTAAGAAAACTTAAAATTTTCAGAAATTTTAGACAAAAATTTAAAGTTTTGTGCTAATATAATAAATATTCTAGAGATAACAAGCTAATCTTATAACTCAATATATTAGTAAGTGGAGGTTCATAATTATGGCCAGTTTTTTCAAAAATTTAACTCGAAAAGAAGATCCCACAATCTATCAAAATAAAGATGGTCATTTAAAGCGTACACTACGCGTTCGAGATTTTCTTGCATTAGGTGTTGGTACGATTGTATCAACTGCAATTTTCACATTGCCTGGCGTTGTAGCGGCTGAACACGCAGGCCCTGCCGTTGCATTATCATTCTTACTTGCAGCGATTGTTGCAGGTTTAGTTGCCTTCTCGTATGCCGAAATGGCATCAACAATGCCTTTCGCCGGTTCAGCTTATTCTTGGATTAACGTTTTATTTGGAGAATTTTCAGGTTGGGTCGCAGGTTGGGCACTTTTAGCTGAATACTTTATTGCCGTAGCCTTTGTAGCATCCGGATTCTCAGCCAATCTAAGAGGACTCATTTCGCCATTAGGTATTGTATTACCTAAATCATTATCGAATCCATTCGGAGCTGATGGTGGTGTCATTGATATCATCGCTGCTGTTGTAATCATTATTACAGCAATCATTTTATCACGTGGTATGTCTGAAACAGCACGTGTAGAAAACGTCTTAGTTATCTTAAAAGTATTTGCAATCGTATTATTCATTATCGTAGGTTTAACTGCTATCCAAGCATCAAACTATGTTCCGTTTATTCCAGAACATAAAGTGACTGAAAATGGTGATTTCGGTGGGTGGCAAGGTATTTATGCTGGGGTTTCTATGATATTCTTAGCTTACATTGGTTTCGACTCAATCGCTGCCAACTCTGCAGAAGCCATTAACCCACAAAGAACAATGCCTCGTGGTATTCTTGGTTCATTAGCTGTGGCATTAGTATTATTCGTAGGTGTAGCACTAGTATTGGTTGGTATGTTCCATTACTCTAGATATGCAGGTAATGCTGAACCTGTAGGTTGGGCACTTCGTCAAAGTGGCCACGGTATTATCGCCGCTGTCATCCAAGCTATTTCAGTAATCGGTATGTTCACTGCTTTAATTGGTATGATGTTAGCAGGATCACGTTTACTTTATTCATTTGGTCGTGATGGTTTATTACCATCTTGGTTATCAAAATTAAACCATAAACATTTACCAAACAGAGCACTTTTAATTCTAACAATTATCGGTGTATTAATTGGTTCAATGTTCCCATTCGCATTCTTAGCACAACTTATCTCTGCAGGAACATTAGTCGCATTTATGTTTGTGTCTCTTGCAATGTATCGTTTAAGAAAACGTGAAGGTAAAGATTTACCGGTACCATCGTTTAAAGTACCATTCTTCCCTGTATTACCAATAATCACATTTATTTTAGTATTACTTGTATTCTGGGGATTAAGTTTCGATGCTAAACTATATACTTTAATTTGGTTCGTAGTTGGTATCATCATCTATTTATATTATGGTGTTCGACACTCTAAAAAAATGAAGAAGAAGACTACATTGTACCGAAAGATTAATTTAATCAAATAAACTAGAAGAGGCTGGGACATCATTCCCAGTCTCTTCTTTACGTATTACCAACCTTGACCATCAATATTATAGTTATCCAGTTGTCCATCTTGTAACGCTTGCAATGCATTCTCTATTGTATTTAACGCATAATCTAATTGTTCATACGTAATAACTAATGGAGGTTGGAAACGTAATACATTACCAGCTACTGCAATCAATACAAGACCATGATCAAAACAATAATTACATATTTTAAGTGCTTCTTCAGAAGCTCTCGTCTTAGCTTGTTTATTTGATACGATATCAATACCAATTGATAAACCTTTACCACGCACATCTCCAACGAAATCATAAGCATTCACCCATTGATCCATTCGCTTACGCACGTAAGCCCCTTTTTCAGAACTAGCAGTTAATAAATCTTCATCTTCAATCATACCCAATGTAGCTAAAGCCGCTTCACAACTTACAGGATTCGCACCAGTTGTAAATAGATGTGCCGGTGCCTCAAGTGTCTCTATGATTTCTTTACGCCCAATAATAGCTGACATCGGTAACCCACCTGCTAGTGATTTACCAAATGTAATTAAATCCGGTGTGAAATTAAAGTGATCAATTGAACTCCATGTCCCAGTTCGCCCTAACCCCTGTTGAATATCATCTACAGCAATTAGAATACCATGTTCACGGCATAACGTTTCTAATGCCTCAAAGTAACCATCTACAGGTTCTAATAGACCCCCGTCACCTTGGATTGTTTCTACAACAATACAAGCCACTTCTTCCGCTGGCACATATTTCGCAAACATTTCTTTTAATGGTGCAAGATACTCTTCAACTGTATTTGCATTTGACTGCTCATACATCCCTCTATATTTATCAGGGAATGGAATATGATAAAATCCATTCAATAATGGTCCATAATGTTTGCGCATATTTAAACTAATGGCAGACATGGATAATGCCCCAAATGTTGACCCATGATATGCATTTGTAAAACTAATAATGTAAGGACGTCCCGTATAAGCTCTCGCAAATTTAATAATACCATCATTCGCATCAGACCCACTCAATCCAAACGTTACACGCTTTTCATAGTCACCTGGAGCAATTTCACATAGCTTTTTAGATAATTTCACTGCTGGTTCATGATACATATATGCTGGTGTATAATGAATAAATTTCTCAGCTTGTTTCTTAATAGCTTCGGTAACTGGTTTAGGTGCGTGTCCTACATTTTGTGAACTTGCACTTGATAATAAATCAATATATTCTTTACCATCCATATCTACTAGTGTCGCACCATAACCATGGTCAATGGCTAATGGATAGTATTTTATTCTCCCTGATGCGGCGAAGTATTTCCCATCTTCATTAATTAATTCCTCTGCTTTACTCATATCGGCTCATCCTCCCAAGATAGACCATCCCTTTTGCTTCCCTCTATTTAAAAAGTTCTTCGGTCCTCTAAATAAACACTATTTCAGTGATAATATTCAATATATTACTAATAATTGTCAGATTTGTAAATATTTTCTGAATAATCAAAAATAATTATAGTTTGTAATTTTTGGTATTTATTATTTTCTTTTTAAAAAGAACCCACAAAGCAATTACTTTGCGGGTAGTTTAATATGGATAATTATTTACTTTCGTATGGAATTACGTCGTCCCCATATTCTTTCTTAATATAATCTTTAATTTCTTTCGATTGCATAACTTTTAATAATTCTTGGAACTTTTTATCTTTTTTATGTCCTTCTTGTACAGCAATAATATTGGCAAACGGAGATGATTTACCTTCCATAACAATTGCATCTTTAGAAGGTTTCAAACCATTATCGATGGCATAGTTAGAATTCATAATCACTGCTGCTCCTTCACCATTTTTATATGTCTTTGGTAAAAACTCAGCCCCTTGTTGATGATTGAATTTTAAATTCTTTTTATTTTCAGCGATATCTTCAAACTTAGCATCTTCGATTTTGACACCTTTTTTCAACTTAATGAGACCTTCATCTACAAAGAATGATAAAAATCGTCCCTCTTCCGCTGGATTATTTGAAACATAAATCGTTGAACCTTCAGGAATATCTTTTAGATTTTTATATTTTTTACTGTATACGCCCATTGGAGTTGTAAATATTTTACCTAATTCTTCTATTTTATATCCATGATTTTTCTTTTCAGCTTTTAAATAAGGTACATGTTGGAAGAAGTTAGCATCTACATCACCTTTATCTAATAATTTATTTGGCACTTTATAATCATTGACCTCTTTAACTTCTAAATCATAGCCTTTTTTCTTTAATTGTTCTTTAGCTTTCTTCAACACATCTCCATGGGGTGCAGGTGAAGCAGCAACCGTGATTTTTTTACTATCCTCTTTATCTTTGCCACATCCTGTCAATACAATAACTAAAACTAAAATACTTATCACACTTAACCATTTTTTCATGTATATCGACACCTCTTCTTTAATAATGCTTCAATTACACTTCAACTCTTAAATAGTTAGAAGACATAAAAAAATACTTTCTATTATTTAAGAGAAAGTATCGATACACTTTCTCTTATCTCTTAAAGTATTGTCTACTTTATGTGAATTAGCACCATTTCGTTAAACGACGGTTGCTGGGCTTCTTAGGGCACATCCCTCCACCACTCTTGATAAGAGTTAACAAGTTTTATTGAATTAATATCATATTAGCATTGGATTTTGTCTTGGTCAATATAATTTTTAAAATATTCTAAATTTTTAAAATGTGTGATTCATATTGCCATAGGGAATAGCTTGTTAAACATACTTAAAGGATGGATATTTATGATACGATACGGCTACCACTTTCTTAGCGCATTGCTAATTAGCATTTTATTATTACTTATAATGTTTATTATGGATGTCGTAACACACACGACGCACCTAACCTTGTTATTGATCAATATCGATTTCATTGCTGACCCAAATCAAACACCATTGATTTTAGAACTATTGATTCATATTGTCATTGGATTTTTAATTTACATCACATTTCTATTTATTTATAAATTTTTCAAACCTTTTTACAAAATAAGTTTTTTATTACTGATCATCATTTTTCTAATATTATATCCATCACTTATTATGTTGGCACAACGTTCATTTTTCCAATTTAGTTGGACAGAATATGGTTTATGGATAATTGCACATTTGATTTTCACTGTTTGTATGGCATGGTCTATCCCTTACTTTTCTAAAAAGAAATGGTAAGTTAGCATCTTTGAATTTTATATAACGATTGTTTATATTCATAAAAACTTTAATATTGTAAAACTAACTTTACAAATATGTCATTCTTTAAGCTAATTTAAAGTTTCAATATGGTTTACTTTAAAGCCCTATTTTAATTAATTCTGAGTGTTACACTGAGGCTGTAAACGATAAATAATGAAATGGGGTTTTCATTGTGATGAAGGTTTCTCTATTTGCGTCAACACTTATTTCAAGTACAGTATTATTAACTGCGTTTAGCGGACATCAAGCTTTTGCTGCTGATATCGTTACTAAGAATAACGCACAAGAAGTTGCTTCAGAGGCGTTATCAAATAGTGGAGGTAATCCAGATTTACAAAACTTTGGAAAAGCAATCGACAAAGGGGACTATTTTGAAATTAAAAGCCATAATAAAGCAAATGCTGGTTTAGGTGTTTATAAAGTTCATAAAAATGGCCAAGTCGAATATAAAAATGATAAATATAGTAAGTTTAATCAACTTCAAAGTGGAGAAACATATGTTGAACACGGTATTGCAAATGCTGCTGAATTAGATGATCAAAAGGAAGAAATATCTAAAATCAATTCTGTAGATTGTGCACGTGAATTAAATTCATATTATGTAGGTAACGTCAAATCCAACGAAGTGCCTTCGTCTCAATCAGTAAAAAAACAAGAAAACCATGATAGCACTAACTCTCAATCTTCATTACCTGAAACTGGTCATTCAGACAGTGAACAATCCACTCAATTATTAGGTAGCTTTTTCTTATTACTAGGCGGTGCGTTAGTAGCTAAACAATCTCATAAAAAAATCTCATAGAAAAAAGCGAGATGACTTCAAAGTCATCTCGCTTTTTTATTATTGATTGCTGTTCCCATTCTCTTCATTACTATCTTTTTTATTGTCGTCTTTATTGTCTTGCTGTTTTGTATCTTGCTCTACACCTTCTGGGTCACGTTCTTTCGCGCTACCTTTTTTAGGATTATAGTTTGCACCTTCAGTATATTCGTTACCCGCATCCCATAGTAAGAACTCATTCACACCATTATCTTTTAAAGCCTGAACTTGTTCAGATACTGCTTTCGCATCATAATCAATATAATTACCATTACCTAAATATGATGCTGTGAAATCTTGAATCCATGGACGAGAAATTGGTTTTTGCTTACCAAGTGAATCTAGTAAACTGTTTTCTTTTTGAATGTATCGATTTACTGTTTTGTATGGTTCTGTATCCGGAGCATCTAATCCAAAGTCACCGTTACTCCAATGTGAAGGATAAATCATTGATGAAATCGCATCTACATTTTCAGACATTTTAGGGAAACTTTGACCAATGCCTGGTGCGTTTTTAACTAATGCAGAATAGCCAAATACGTCTGCCGATACGTTAACACCCATTGGTTTCAACTCTTTATTAGCATGTTCTAAGAATTTTGTAATTGTATCAACACGTTGATCACCTGAACTTAACTTGCTATTTTTGTAGTCACCCTTACTATAAGTTAAACTGTCTGCTTCATTTTCAAAGCCTTCTGGGAAACGTACATAGTCAAATTGGATGTCTTGGAATCCAGCTTTAGCTGCAGCTTTAGCGACAGTAATATCATAATCCCATACTTCCTTCATGAATGGGTTAACAAAGCTATCGCCTTTACCATTTGCCCAAACTGATCCATCACTTTCTTTAAATGACCATTCAGGATGTTCTTTAGCTAATTTAGTGTCCTTAAATGTAACGATACGAGCAATTGGATAAATATTGTTATCATGCAATTTTTTCAACAATTTCTTACCATCTACAATATCTATTGTGTTCTTATCCACTTGTTTATTTCCCGTGTTAAGTTTCATTGTAATATTACCTTCATCATCTTTAACATCGATAACCATTGTATTTAATTTAGAATCTTTAATGAACTTAATTAATTCATCAATCTTATCGCCTTGTGTCGAATTGTTTGTGACATAAATTCCCTTAACGCCATCTTTAGGGTAATCGACTTTATTCTCATTCTTGTTTTTGTCATTATTCTTTTTCAATTTCTCGCTTTGACTGTTAGTTTGTTCGTTCTTCTGGCTGTCCCCTTTTTGCCCGCTACTAGATGAATTATCACCATTACTGCACGCAGCGAGTAACAAAGCACTTGTTGTTAATACAGCAAATATTTTGTTCTTTTTCATTCCCTTAGCCTCCGAATATGCTTTATAAGTATAAATAGGTTCTCATTATTTAGAATAGTAAGCGATTTAAATAGTTTAATTATCCTAAATAAGAGAACCTAACTTTCTTATAGAATAGCATACTCTATGAACTATTAATCAATATGGCAAAATTTTATATAATAAATTATCTAATATTTGCATGTATTTAATTTTTAAAAATTAATGATACACTGATTATGTTACAAGAGTTCTGAGATGAGAATTGTCTATCACGCATAAAAATAGTTATAAATTGTTAAATCTTTATATTCATCATCAAGGAGCTTTTTTAGTAGAACTTCAATATTATCTTTGCAATAATAAAGTCCATCTTTTATATTTAATTCTGTATCTTTATCAGAATTCGTTAACCAAATGGTAGCCCATATTAACATTTAATGCTCCCGTGATGTCATTTCTATAAGAATCTCTTATAAACAAGCACTCTTCAGAATTAACGTTTAGTCTAGACGTGACATTTAAAAATGCTTTAGGATCAGGCTTTTCGCAACCTATATTTTCAGATATAAAAATATTCTTTTCAAAAATCGATCTAATATAGAGATTATCAATTTTAGTGTTCTGTTCTTTAAGCTTTCCATTGGTAAGTATGGCGATGTTTACATTTTCTTTTAGTGACATAAGTAAATCATTCATTTTTCTATTAACAGTTATACTAGACAGTAGCTTAGTAAAAAAGGATTCGAAATACTCGTTGGCTTCTTCTCGAGAAATATTTATATCAAAATGCTGTAAAGTTTTAATTAGCCTTAACTCTCGCAATTCATCTAAGGTAATAACCCCTTCATCATGTTGTTTCCAAAAGTATAAATCATATTTTTTAAATAATTTCATAAAGTCACTATAATCTATATTTTTAAATAACGTATACGCTTCAAACGTATCTTTATTCGCTTTTATCCATAATTTATTAAAAGAAAATAGCGTATTATCTAAATCAAAAATAACCAATTTAACTTTTTTAATCATTACTCACACGCCTTTTTAAATGAATGAAGGTTAAAAAACACCCTACCTTTAAAATAAACGATAATATAAAACGAACTATTATTCACGTTTAATATAAATAGTTCGTTTTCTACCGGGTTTTTATATCGTTAATAATAAGAAACTATGTTAAATATTTGTAGGTATTTTTTAACTAATGACCATCTTGATGATTATGTTATAAGTTTTTGAGATGTGAATTACTTATAACCCATTTAATAAGACCTTGCGTTTTCAGTTGTTGTAACTTGATGAATTCATTATTATTTTCAGGAAATTGCCACACATATTTTATAAATTCAAAACTAATTGTATTCGGATTACCCCCAATGCGATGTCGTTTCAAATTGTGAATAATCACCCTTTTTATGACACGGTAAATACACTTCCATCTAGGTTCTTTTAACCATATAACGACAGTTGCTCTCTTCAACCTTAAAGGTAGTGTGTCCGAGTAATTGCCATCAATAATCCAAGTATTTTTAGCAATAATTTGATTAAGCTTTTCAATTAATTCTTCTTGACTAATCATCGTTTTGTTATCAATCCAATTGATGTTATCCATATGATATAAAGGTATGCCATACGTTTTATGTAAATGATGAGCTAATGTCGATTTACCAGAGCCTGGACTTCCAATAATTAAAATACGTTTTTCCATTTTTCCCTCACTTAATAAGATTAATTAACTTTATTATCGCTAAATGCGTCTAATTTATGAAACTATAAACTGTAAAATATGAATTTTCAATAAATATAAGTTTTATAACTTGAGAATGAGCTTTATTTTTATCATAATAAATATGAAAGTTAATTAAAGGAGTGGAAAGAGTAATGAATAAAGAACAATTAGAAAAAATGACAAATGGGAAAGGTTTTATCGCAGCATTAGACCAAAGTGGCGGTAGTACTCCTAAAGCATTAAAAGAGTATGGTGTAAACGAGGACGAATATAGCAATGATGACGAAATGTTCCAACTTGTGCACGATATGCGTACTAGAGTTGTAACTTCACCTTCATTCTCTCCAGACAAAATTTTAGGTGCTATCCTTTTCGAACAAACTATGGATCGTGAAGTTGAAGGCAAATACACTGGTGACTACTTAGCAGACAAAGGTGTTGTACCTTTCTTAAAAGTCGACAAAGGTTTAGCTGAACAACAAAACGGTGTTCAATTAATGAAACCTATCGATGATTTAGACGATACTTTAGACCGTGCGGTTGAACGTCATATCTTCGGTACTAAAATGCGTTCTAATATCTTAGAATTAAATGAACAAGGTATTAAAGATGTTGTTGAACAACAATTTGAATTCGCTAAAAAAATCATCGCTAAAGGTTTAGTACCAATCATTGAACCTGAAGTTAACATTAACGCTAAAGATAAAGCTGAAATTGAAGAAGTATTAAAAGCTGAACTTAAAAAAGGCTTAGATGCTTTAAACGATGATCAATTAGTAATGTTAAAATTAACTATCCCAACTAAAGCTAACTTATACAAAGAATTAGCAGATCATCCAAATGTTGTACGCGTGGTTGTATTATCAGGTGGTTACAGCAGAGACGAAGCTAACAAATTATTGAAAGACAATGATGAATTAATCGCAAGCTTCTCACGTGCATTAGCAAGTGACTTACGCGCTAGCCAATCACAAGAAGAATTTGATAAAGCATTAGGTGACGCAGTAGATTCAATTTACGACGCATCAGTAAATAAAAACTAAGGTGCGAAGAAAAGCGTTCAGGTCGTGAGCAATAACGAGCTATGAGCAAAAATCGCTCTTTGATTTTAGCGATTAGCGTATTATTGTCGAACGACCTACTTTTCATAGCCCGTTTATCACCAGGTGCGAAAGTGAGCGCTTAGGTTTTGAGCAGAATCGAAAAGTGAGCAAAACTGTTTCTCAGGTTTTGTCGAACTTTGAGTATTTCTGCCGAAAAACCTGCTCACTGTAGCCTGTTTATCATTCCGGCGAAGTGCTCTACAACTTCACTCGAATATTTAAAAGCCGACTGGTTATTTCAACCGGCCGGCTTTTCTAATATTTATTATTTATAGAAACGTTCTAATTTTTGTTTAGTTTCCTAAATAAATACATTTAATTCTTTTTGTTTTTCTTCATCTTGTAATGCGCTTTGACTTGCTTTCATAAATCCATGGAATAATCCTTGTAATTATTCACGAGATGCTTTCATTTGTTCAAAATCTACACTTTTAAATTGTTCTAAGCGTTTTGTAAATTCATCTTGGTCTACATTCTCTTTTAAAAAAGTTTTACCTTCATCTGTAATTGTGTAGATTTTTTTGTTACCTTCTTTAGAAATCGATACAAAGTTTCTATCTTCTAACATTTGTAAAATTATAAATTGTAAATTTCCCTTTTTGAAGAATCTATCTCGACCTCCACCACGTCGTCCAAAACCACCAAATCCCTCAAAACCTTGTGGCCCTTTACTTCTACCAAATTGTTCAAAATGATCCATTCCTTATCTTATATCTTGCATATGTCTTCTAAACATTATTAAAATCACCTTTTCTTTTATATTTAATTAATCATTTTTTCGATATATCGTTATAAGTAAAGCGATATATCTAAATAATTTTAATGAAAATAAATACTACCCCAACAAACTCTGCCAGAATAGTATTTACGATTATTATTCATTATTAAGTTCTTCGTTTGTGAGTTGATCGAGATTACCGAATAATGGTTTCCACTCTTCAATGGTATAATTCGAAATCAATCCCTTATACCAAAATGGATCTTTTTCAAGTAATGTCATTAAGACGTCCCGATTTTTAACTTTAAATATTAAATAAGCTTCCTTCTTATCTTTCCGCGTATTCACTGTAGGACCAGAAACGATTAAATGTACCTGTTTGATTAATTTCTTCAAATATAAAACATGTGGAACAACATACTTTTTCCATCTTTTTAAATCAGTGCGTTCAAATTTTACGAGGTAGTGTTTCATCTAATGTCTCCTCTAAACGTGAATTAATACTTTACCAAATTTACCCCCAGTGATAACAGGTATGGTATTGCCATATTTATCTCGTAAATAGTGTTCTACGTTTGCAAGTTGCTGTTCATCTAGTTCCACTTCTACTTCTTTTAACCATTGTGGCAATTGTTGCATCACATCTTCAATTGGTTTGTCATTATGTTGCGTATGGCGTTCGATTAATGTTTCAAAAGTATAATCATTAAAGTATAACAACTGTAATAAATAATACATATCCGCCGTCATAGGTTGACTTTCTTCATCTAAAAATACCACGACTTCATCGACAATTGAGTTTTCCTTAGGTCCTGCAATTAAACTGACATAAACATATTTCTGTGCAATATCGATTGCCTTGCTAACCGCTTCCCACGTCGTCACTGCTGGACACATTGACGCAAAACTAATTCATGCTGCCCTAATTCTTCTAGCTGAGCATCTTCAAACGATTGATTTAATGTTTTAAGTGCTACACCGTAATGATTTGCATTATTTTTAACATGTCATGTAAAATTGGCGATGCTTCCAACGCTGTAACTTTAGCACCTTCTTTAGCAAACGGAACACTAAACACTCCTGACGCAGCCCCTATGTCTAATACACTTAAATTACTAAATCGACCTGTTTGTTGCTCAATCCAATTCATAATCCGTTTCGTACGTTGCTGACTTTCTTCAGTAAAAGAATTTTTATTAAAGTTTTCTGCCCACTTTTCAAAACCTGGTGCCGATGGATCACCTAAACCTGCATGTTTCATCCTTTTATCCTGAGTATTAGGGTCAGCTTCCCACGCTTTCTCCCAATATTGATTACTAAATATATCTTTTGTCATAAGTAATCTCCTTTTTATTTGATACCCTCATCTTAACCACTCTTGTATAGTTCATAAACTAATGCGCATTCTCATTATAAAAAAGCTTTCAACCAATCCAAAGCAAGTTAGCTACGCTTTGAAAATGATTGAAAGCTTATGTTGTATTCTGTTATTCCTAATAATTTCAAAAGTTACAGTTTCTATATTGTTTTTCTTACTGAAGATGAAGCGCCACAATTGGATCTCAATCCAAATGATCCTTGTATGCGTCATGATTTGACCTTTTACACTAATAAAGGGATACCATTCGATTATTCGAAGATTGTTTACCATTATGAATATGCTAACTTCTTTATCCCTATAGAAAGTTAGAAAAAGAGTCGCTTGAGCTATAAACTCTCAAGCGACTCTTATTTATTAAAACATCTTACTTAGCGTCTTCATAGTATCCTAATTCAAGATCTTTAGACGTTTGACGACGTATTTTTCTCATTAATTCAACATCTTCAATTAATGATTGACCGTATGATGGAATCATTTCTTTAATTTTAGCATTCCATTGGCCGATTTGTTCTGGGAAGTTTTTCTCAAGAACTTCTAAAGCTACTGATACTGAAGTTGATGCCCCTGGTGATTCACCAAGTAAAGCAATTACTGAATGGTCTTCAGAGTTAACCACTTCTGTACCGAATTGAATAAATCCTTTACCTTCTTTTTCAGTGTCTTTAATTACTTGTACACGTTTACCTGCTGTGTATAATTCCCAATCTTCATCACGAGCTTCAGGGTAGAATGTACGTAAGTGGTTCATACAGCCCTCTTTAGTCATGATAATTTGATCAAATGAATATTTAATCAATGGTAAGTTTTTAACTGCAGCAGCTAACATCGTTGTAATATTATAAGGTTTAATAGATTTAAATAAATCTAAGTTTGAGCCATTTTTAAGGAATTTAGGTCCAACGTTCGCAAATGGTCCAAATAATAAAGTACGTTTACCTTCGATGTAACGTGCATCAAGGTGAGGTACTGTCATTGGTGGTGTGCCTGGTGGTTCTTTACCATATACTTTCGCATCATGTGCTTCAATCACTTGTGGATTAGTACATGTTAAGAATTGACCAGTAATAGGGAATCCACCTAAATGTTTACTTTCAGGGATACCTGTTTTTTGTAGTAATGGAATTGCAGCACCGCCTGCACCAATGAATACATAGTCAGTAACTTCTTCAAATACGTTACCAGTTTTAAGATCTTTGATTTTAACTCGCCATTTACCATTTGATAAACGTTCAAAGTCAAGTACTTGGTGACTATATTTAACTTCAACATGCTCGTCTAATTCTAAGTGTCGTGACATTTTACGTGTTAATTCACCAAAGTTAACGTCAGTACCTTCGTCGATTTTACTAGCGGCCATTTTGCCGTCATCAACGCGACCTTTCATCATTAATGGAATCCATTTTCTCATTACTTCAATGTCTTCAGTATATTCGATGTTATCGAACATTGGTGATTGTTTCATTGCTTCGTAACGTTTCTTCAAGAATTCTTTATTGTTAACGCCTCTAACAAAACTAATGTGTGGAAGAGGATTAATAAATTCTCTTGGATTCTCGATATGTCCTGCTTTCACTAAGTGACTCCAGAACTGTTTTGAAATTTCAAATTCTTCGTTGATTTCTTTCGCTTTATCAATGTCAATTGAACCATCAGGTTGTTGAACAGTATAGTTCAATTCACAAAGTGCAGCATGACCAGTACCAGCGTTGTGGCGTTCATTAGAACTTTCTAGACCTGGTCGATCCATACGTTCATAAAGCTTGATATTCCAATTAGGCTCAAGCTCATTTAACATAGAACCAAATGTTGTACTTAAGACACCCGCACCAATTAAAATGACGTCTTTTGATTCTGCCATGGTTGTACACCTCTCCAAATTTATTAGTTAACAATTAAAAAGTTATTACTTACTACTCTTTCTCCCTAATATAAAGTAATACCTTTTTATATTAAGATTGTTAAGCCTTTCATTTCTATGTTAAAACAAATATGGTAAATTGTAAATCGGAGAACCTTAATTAAAATTATTTTTTTATATATAATTGAAAGCATTAACGCTACCTAATTTTAAAATAAAAACACTTAGTCACAAATATGCAACTAAGTGTTTTTATTTATCGACTTTCTACTATCTAAACTGCAATCAAAGACTTCTTTCTTCTTGCAATTACAATTTAGGTTGTAAAAACTTCTCAATATAGAATGCTGACTCTTCAATCGATTTATATTCCGTGTTGATAACAGTCGCATTTAATTTCTTAAAGACTTCCTCAGCATATACAAGTTCTTTCTTAATACGATCCAAGTTATTGTATCGTGATTCACTAGATAAACCTAACGTTTCCGCACGATTCTTTCGTATGTTTGCAATATACTGTGGACTCGCAGTTAATCCAAATACTTTTAACCCTTTTTGTTTATAAACATTATCAGGAATTTCAATTTCAGGTACCAATGGAATATTAGCTATTTTATAACCTTTGTTAGCTAAATACATACTTAATGGTGTTTTAGATGTTCGTGACACACCAACAATTAATGCATCCGCTTCACCTATATCAGTAAAATGTTTACCATCATCGTATTTAACAGAGTATTCAATCGCTTCAATACGCTTGAAATATTCATCATTTAATTTACGTAACGCACCACTCTCCATAAGCGGTTGACTGTGTGTTACCTTCTTAATAATACTGATTAAATCAGACATGTAGTCAACATAAGGAATATCATGTTCATGTGCAAATTGATGTCCCAATGCATTAAAGGATTCACTTACTAACGTCGTCGCTACAATCGCATGTTGTTCACGTGCTAAATTTAAAATATTTAAGAATTCCTCTTCATCTTTAATATATGGAAATTTCTTAATTTCAACATTATGCAAATCAGGGAATTGTGTTAATGTTGCATGAATCATTCGTTGTGCTGTTTCGCCAATGGAATCTGATACGATAAATAACTTTAGAATTTGTTCATTTGATTGAGTTTCGTTCACTTTACTGCTCGCTTTCCTCCGCTTGACTCTGAGCTGTTGCTAAAATTGCACCTGGAACTCGGAATGGTGAGCATGAAACATAGTCTATCGCTAATTGATTGAAACGACGAATAGACTTAGCATCTCCACCTAATTCACCACATACACCGATTTTGATTTTCGGATTTACTTTTTTAGCTTGTTCAACTGCAATTTCGATTAATTTTCCGACACCATCTCTATCTAACGTTTGGAATGGGTCAAGCTTCAATATATTACTTTCAGTATACACATTTATAAATTTACCTGCATCATCTCTTGAGAAACCAAATGTCAATTGCGTTAAATCATTTGTACCGAAACTAAAGAAATCACAATGTTTTGCTAATTCATCTGCTACTAAACATGCGCGCGGCGTTTCAATCATTGTACCAATTAAATATGGTACGCTGTCACCTTGTTCATCCTCTAATTGTTCAATGGTTTTAACCAATTTCTCTTTAAGCGTTGTGAATTCTTCCACAGTTGATACTAGCGGAATCATAATTTCAGGTTTACATGTTATACCCTCTTTTTTAAGTTTTAATACGCTTCCCATAATCGCTTCAACTTGCATTTCATATAACTCAGGGTATGTGATTGCAAGTCTACAACCACGATGTCCTAGCATTGGATTCACTTCATGAAGATCTACAATGCGTTTATTCAATACTTCTTTAGGAATGTTGAGTTGTCGTGCTACATTTTCAACATCTTCATCAGAATTAGGTAAAAACTCATGTAAAGGTGGATCAAGCAAACGGACAATTGTAGGACGCTCTCCAGATAATCGGAATATTGCTTCAAAGTCTTCTACTTGATAATTACGAATATTATTCAAAGCTTCTACTCGTTGTTCATATGAAGATGAAAGAATAAATCGTCGCATTTCAACTAAACGTTCCGCTCCGAAGAACATATGCTCCGTACGAACTAAACCAATACCTTTAGAACCAAAGTCATAACCCGCTTTAATATCTTGAGGCGTCTCTGCGTTCATTCGAACATTCAAACGTGCAATATCCTCTGACCATTCCATAAATTGAGTGAACTCTTCACTGTGTTCAGCACTGACTGTTTCAATCTCACCTATGTAGATGTCACCTTTAGAACCATCAACTGAAATTGTATCGCCTTCATGAAGTTCCCCACCATCATAGTAAACTGTCTTTGCCATAGTATTGATTTCTAAATCCGAACAACCTGTCACACAACATTTACCCATACCACGAGCTACAACTGCTGCGTGAGATGTCATACCTCCATGTGTTGTTACGATTGCTTCACTCGCAATCATACCTTCTATATCTTCAGGAGACGTTTCCGGACGCATTAAGATAACTTTCTTACCTGCATCAGCTTGTGTCTTAGCATCTTCAGCTGAAAATACAATTTGCCCTGTAGCTGCCCCTGGACTTGCAGGTAAACCTATTTTTGAAATTTCAGTCGCTTGTTTTAATGCTTTTTCATCAAAATTAGGATGTAATAATTGGTCGATTGATTTCACATCAACATTTGACATCGCTTCTTCTTTTTTAATGACACCTTCATCTACTAAATCTACTGCTATTTTAATTGCTGCACGTGCCGTACGTTTACCATTACGAGTTTGTAATAAGTATAACTTTCCATTTTCAATTGTAAATTCAATATCTTGCATATCTTTATAATGCTGTTCAAGTTGTTTCGTTACTTCAACAAATTCTTGATGTACGTCAGGCATTTGATCATGTAAAGTTGAAATGTCTTTTGGTGTACGGATACCAGCTACGACATCTTCACCCTGTGCATTTAATAAATATTCACCAAATAATTTATTTTCACCGCTCACAGGATTACGAGTGAATGCAACACCTGTTCCACTATTATTACCACTATTACCAAATACCATTTCTTGGATATTAACAGCAGTACCTATGTCATGTGGAATATCATTTAAATCACGATAAATTCGTGCACGGTCATTATCCCAAGACTTAAAGACCGCTTCGATTGCTTCTTCTAATTGTTTCAAAGGTTCTTGAGGGAACGGTTTATAAACTTCTTCCATATAAATGTCTTTGAAACGTTCACAAATTTCTTGTAAACCTTCAGCTGTAATTGCAGCGTCATTTTCAAAGTTGTGACGTTGTTTATAATCTTCAAAATATGTATCAAATGCTTGCATCGGAACGTTGTATACCACTTCACCGAACATTTGTAGTAAGCGACGGTAACAGTCATATGCAAAGCGAGCATCACCTGTTTTATCTGCAAGTTTCTTTACGTTATCGTCATTTAATCCCAAGTTAAGAATTGTATCCATCATACCAGGCATCGATATTTTTGCACCGCTTCGTACAGATACAAGTAATAAGTTAGCATCTGATGAGAATGCTTTCCCAGTTCTCTCTGAAAAGTCAACAAGATGATCAATTAATTGTGTTTTTACATCAGTTGATAATGATTTGCCTTGTCTTAAGTATTCAATACAAGCGGCAGTTGTTATTGTAAAACCGTCTGGCACAGGTAAACCTAAACGTTTCATTTCAGATAGGTTAGCACCTTTACCTCCAAGTAAATCTTTCATCGATTTTTGTCCTTCATCAAAAGCATAAATATATTTCGTCATTATAATGTCACCTCAATTAATTATTATGTCATACTAATTATTATTGAGTATGTCATAAAATCGAAATAAATACAATTAAAAACATCGCATTTAGTTTCAATATTTATAAAAAAGACACAATCAAAGCATAAAACGGCTTTATGAGAATAACTAAAAGTCTGTTTTGCACGCTTTAATTGTGTCATGCTATTTATATATTATTCAGTTTAAGTGATATGATTTTGAAAATAATCAGTCGCAAATGTCTTAAATGACGACGCTACTTCTGTAAAGTAATGAGATTTTTTATAAGCTAAACCAATCTCCCGATAACAATGTTCATTGTTAATAGGTATTGCTACAATTTGCTTATCCAAATTTATTAAGGCTTGTTTAGGTGTGAATGAGATGCCTATATTCATAGGTACTAGCTTTAAGATAGCGCTCGAATCCTCAACCTCTACTTGATAATTAGGAACAATCCCTTCTTGTTTTAAAATGTGATCTATCGTATCTCGAAAACCATAACCTTCAATTTGACCTATCAATCGTTCATCTTTAATTTGTGTTAATTCAAGAGAAGTACATTTAGAGAGAGGATGTTCTTTACTAACAGTTAAATAAATATCATCTTGTATGATAGGTTCCCAACTAATATCGCGATGTTCAATTTTAAAAGATGATATAGCAAAATCTACTTCGTTATTTAAAATCAAATGAGGTGCCCGTTCAGATATTGCTTGATATTGCTTAATTTTAATATTGGGATGTCGTGACACGTAATTTTGAATGAGTAATGGCATGACATGTGGAAATGTTACTGCAAAAGTAACTTGACCACTTTCGACACCTGTTAATTCTTTGATTATACGTTCACCTTCATTTAACTCCCTATATGCACTATCGATATAATTCAGCATTAATTCACCCTATCGGTTTAAGTAGATATGTCTATCTTTCCGGTCAAATAATGCCACACCAAACTCATCTTCAATTGATGTAATCGCCTTACTAAGTGCTGGTTGAGAAATATTCAGTCGCTTTGCTGCCTCTGTAATATTATTCATATTAGCTACCACTTTAAAATATTTGAGCTTTATAATCTCCAAACGCTACACCTCAAACCATAACTTTAAGTTATAAAAATATAATTATTATGCATTATACATTATATATTTCCGATGATACCATCAAATTGTGATGAGACTATTTTTGAAAAGAGGATTATTATGAGACTAGAAAACAAAGTAGCTTTAATTACTGATTCAGGTGATGGCATGGGCTTCGAAACTGCTAAGCGTTTTGTTGAAGAGGGTGCAAAAGTTATCATTTCAGACCTTAAAGAAGATGTAGTCAATCAAGCGGGTTGACACACTTTCTAAAGAAACTAATCAAAAGGTATATGGTTATGTTTTAGACGTTTCTAAAGAAGCTAGTGTTGATGAAACATTTACACATATTAAGCGTGATATTGGTAAATTAGACATACTCATTAATTGTGCGGGTATAACTGGTGCAGGTAAAACGACAGACCAACTCACTGAAGAAGAATGGGATCAAGTATTTGCAGTCGATGTAAAAGGCGTATTCTTCTGTACTAAACATGCTGTAACACTCTTACGTGAAAACGGTGGCGGTTCAATCGTCAACTTCTCATCTATCTTAGGTTTAGTCGGTACAGATGAACTCACACCATACGCAGCTGCTAAAGGTGATGTTACAAATATGACACGACAAGATGCCATCAGCTTTGGTAAAAATCACATTCGTGTTAACTATGTACATCCAGGTACATTATTAACACCTTTAGTGAAAAAACTCGATGTAGAACAGAAGGTGGTTTAGAGGCTTATACTGCTAAAATGTCTGAACGCCATCCTATTGGCTATTTAGGTGAACCTGTAGACGTTGCCAATGCAGTATTATTCTTAGCAAGTGATGAAGCTCGATTTATTACAGGTGCGACATTAACTGTAGACGGTGGATATACTGCAAGATAATATGCTTCATCAATTGGTATCGATTACTCAATCAAATACAAACTGATACACAAAAATAACACCTCGTTAGATGACCAAAGCATTTAACGAGGTGTCTTTTATACATTGAAATCGATATTATTTAAATCCATTTTCTTTATTATATTTCTCACGTTCAGCATCGCGTAATTCAACACGACGGATTTTACCTGAATTTGTTTTAGGTAATGAGTCTACAAATTCAATTGCACGTGGGTATTTATATGGTGCTACTTCATTTTTCGCAAAAGTTTGTAATTCTTTAACAAGGTCATCATTACCTTGATAATTATCTTGTAAAATAACGAATGCTTTAACAATGTTGCCTCGAATTTCATGAGGACTTGCTACAACAGCACATTCTTTAACGACTGGGTGATTTGTTAAGGCATCTTCAACTTCAAACGGTCCAATTGTATAGCCTGAACTGATGATAATATCATCTCGTCGACCTTCAAACCAGAAATAGCCATCTTCATCTATATGCGCTAAGTCTCCAGTAATGTAATAGTCACCTGCTTGAGCTGCTTTCGTACGTTCTTCATCTTTATAATAACCTTTAAACAAACCAGGGAAATCAAGTGGCAAAGCAATATTTCCTTTAACATTTGTTTCAACCGGTTGTCCTTCATCATCAACAATAGTAACACGGCTACCTGGGATTTCTTTACCCATTGAACCTGGTCGTGATTTAGTGTCTTTTAGGAACCCGATTAATAAAGTACTCTCTGTTTGTCCATAACCATCACGCACCGTTAAATTAAAGTTACTACGGAATTGTTCTACAACTTCACGGTTTAATGGCTCTCCTGCTGATACAGCACTGTGAAGGTGTTCTAAGTTATATTCTTGTAAATTGTCTAATTTCGCCATCATACGATATTCTGTTGGTGTACAACATAAGACATTGATTTCAAAGCCTTGTAGTAATTCAAGATAACGAGAAGGGTTGAATTTACCATTATAAACAAATGCTGTTGCGCCTGAACCCATAATTGATAAGAACGGACTCCATACCCATTTTTGCCAACCTGGTGCAGCTGTCGCCCACACTAAGTCGTCTTCTTTAATACATAACCAATGTTCCGGCGCCATTTTCATGTGTGCAAAGCCCCAACCATGAGAATGTGTAACAGCCTTAGGATTTCCTGTCGTTCCAGATGTATATGATAAGATGGCTAAATCGTCTCTTGAAGTTTTTTCAATATCTAACGTATCACTTTGTGATGTTTTTTCATCTTCAATATTAATCCAGTCCGTTTCGTGTCCGTCAATAATAAATTTCGTTAATGCGTCATACTCTTTAACGCCTTTGAACTCTTCAATAAAATCAGATTTAGCAATTACTGCTTTAATCTCACCATGTGTAATTCGATATTGTAAATCTTTAGTTCTTAGCATTTCTGAACTAGGAATAATCGCAATACCCAGTTTTAATGCAGCAAGATATAGTTCATATGTCATAATTGCTCTCGGCATCATGATTAATACTTTATCACCTTTTTTAAGTCCGTGATTTAATAAGACATGTCCCACTTTATTGGCATTTTTAATTAATTCTGAATATGTCACTGTAATTGGTTCGTCTACCCCATTTTCATAAATTAGGGCTTTCTTCGATGTATTAGAAGCATGTTTCTCTATTTCTGAAACAATATTGTAAGTCTCTGGTGCTAATAAACTTGAATTATCCATTACTATACTCCCTTTCAGTTCGACCTTATTTATTATCTTATCAAACGCTTTAGTCTGATGAAATCAAAATAATTTATGTAAACGTTTTTACAATTTGGTTTGAAATTGAAAAAGATTAAGCACATATGTCGATAACAATGACATTGGCTTAATCTTTATATCTGTACTAGAAAATATGACTTAAATCTAATTTTGACTCTAAACCAGATAGCTCAATACGCACATTATAAGATAAATCACGATTAACAATGTTGCGATCAACACCACGTTCAGTGCCTCTATGTTTATGGGTTTGACTATATTCATTAGAATTCTGCCAATCATAAAATGCCTGACGTTCTTCCTATAAAGTTAAAATAATATAGTGTCGTCTTGCTACTTGTGGACGTAAAAATCTTAAAGCTTTAAATCCTGGAACATTTTGTAAGTATTTAGGACGTTCTAAGAATTTCTTCTCGAATTCATCTTCCATACCTTCATTAATAAATAAATGATTTAACACACAAAAAGAATCATTTGATAAATCATCAATCACTTCTAACACATCATATTGATGTTCATCATTATTTTTCTTTATTGAAATCGTGTTATCGTCTTTTTCTTCTACTACATAAGTTTTGTAACTATTTTTTAAAATCATGATTATTATCCTTCATTTCTAAACTAGCACTGAGCTACTATTAAATTTGTATATCTATATGCGTTCTGTCATTATAATTGGCTTTGTTCATAAAGCGAGATAGAACGCTTTACGATTTCTAAAAATTCGTGGTCCAATTTTGTAATTTTCGTAAAATAACTAAGTATGTTATCAGAAACTCGTTCGTACTTAGGAAAATGCTGATCTTGGTTAATCCGATGTGCAAGTTCTCCTAAAGGGGTTTGGTCACCAATAAATCCTTGCATAAATTCGTAAAAACTCATTATCTCACCCCAGTGTTTAGATATACGCTAATACTATCATGATACATAGCTTTACACTAGTACTGGAAAGCCAACAATTTCTGAAGTTTTGTTGGCTAAGGTTGAGATAAGCATTTTTTATTTAGAATTTAAGTAATCTAACACAACTGCACCCACAGCTTCTGCTGCGACTAACATACTTTTCTCATCAATTTTAAATTTAGGATGATGATGAGGATACGCTTTTCCATCTTGAGGCGCAGCACCTGAATAAATAAATGTGCTTGGCAATGTTTTAGCATAAAATGCGAAATCTTCTGATGGCGGTTGTGCTTCACATTCTTCTACCCCTTTTACATCATCTAAATCAGCTTTTTTAATAGTTTCTGCAACATAATTTGTAAAATCAGGGTCATTATATAATGCTGGATAGTCTTTACTAAACTCAAAGTCACATTTAACACCAAATGTTACTTCAAGACCTTTGACCATTTGTTGTAATTCGTCAGCAATTTTATCACGTGTAGCATCAGTTAATGCACGCACATCACCTTCAAGCTCGATTTTATCTTTAATGACATTAAATTGACCTTTACCATCAAATGAGCCAATTGTTACAACACCTGTTTCAAACGGGTTAAGGCGACGTGAAACGATTGTTTGTGCAGTAGTAACAAAGTTAGCACCAGCGACAATCGCATCGTTTGCTGTATGAGGTGATGAACCATGACCACCTTCACCTTGTATCGTTAACTTAAAGTATGAGCGTCCTGTTTGAACATTTTCAGGACGATAAAACACTTTACCCGGTTCCATATTTGTCATTACATGTGTACCTAGAACATGATCGACTCCATCTAGCACACCATCTTCAATCATGCCTTTGGCACCGCCTGGAGGCATTTCTTCAGCTGGTTGGTGAATAACAATCACTTTACCATTAAATTGATCTTTCATTTCAATTAACGTTTCAGCTAATATTAACATATACGCGGTATGCGCATCATGACCACATGCATGCATCACACCATCATTTTTAGACGCAAATGACAATCCAGTATCTTCTTGGATTGGTAAAGCATCAAAGTCTGCTCTAATCGCAATTGTTTTTCCAGGATTACCGCTATCGATAGTCACTTTCACACCATTTTCACCGACATTTGTTTTAACTTCACAATCTTTGTCTTTATAGAAATCAGCAATATATTTAGGTGTTTCTGATTCTTGGAATGATAATTCTGGTTGCTCATGTAAGTGTCTACGAATTTCAATCATCTTTTCTTCTTTCTCTTGTAGACGTTTTACTAGTTCTTTCATCATTATATCCACTCCTTTTTCCTCATTATATGCTTTTCTCTTTTAACAATGTTGCGTCACGGTTTCATATGTTCCAAACATGATTCAATGTTACATCCATTTTATAGTCCGCTTTTCCCGAAAAAAATAAGCATATGCAAGCTTTGATAAATGCTTGTATACGCCACTGTAAAATGATTATCGTTAATTATTTAGATTGTTGTTTAGGACACCGATTCAAAATGAAAATAAATATTCTTATCTTCAATGTAATGAGAAAAATAATTATTAGACAGTCGGAGCGACATATAAATTACATCTGAATCTTCTAAAATCAAAAAGTTTTGATAGCTATTGATTAATATTAAATCTCCAACATGATAGTGCTTATTTTGATTTTCACATTGACATGTGACGTTACCTTTTAAAATTAAATTAAGTGATAAATAATCAGAGGCTATATCATCCTTCTTAGTGTCAAACGTGATTTCATAATTAGTATTCAAGAGGTATTCATCCGCCCTTCTCAATCACTTCTTTCTATCTATAATATCAAACTTTGATGACTAAGAAGGTTTTAATAACGTGATATTGTTCTGAATGTTTAAAATCAAAAGTTAAATAGAAAAGGGGGAGTGAGTCAGAATTCATTTTGAATTCATTGTCCCACTCCCCCTTCAGGGATAACTAGAACTAATAAAAGCTTAATTTAAACGCCTTCTCAATTCAGTCAGCTACTGCAAATTTGTAAAGTAACATTGATTTATTAATTATACTGGTTCTAGATTATTAATATAGTATTTTATAATTAGTGTTGGTAATATGGATCAAATTCCATTGCGCCAGCGTTTTCATCGCTTACGCCATGTTTATAATAATCTACATATTGCGGTTCCAATGGTTTCTTACCACGGATGATATCTGCTGCTTTTTCAGCAAGCATTAAAACTGGTGCATGAATATTACCGTTTGTTGTACGAGGCATAGCCGAAGCGTCAACAACACGTAAATTTTCCATACCGTGAACTTTCATTGTTAATGGGTCAACAACAGACATTGGATCTGAGGCAGGTCCCATTTTAGCACTACAAGATGGATGCAATGCTGTTTCACCATCTCTACGTACCCAATCCAAGATTTCTTCGTCTGTTTGTACTGATGGTCCTGGTGAAATTTCACCACCATTAAATGGATCCATTGCTTTTTGTGCTAATATATTTCTGGCTACTCGAATAGCTTCTACCCACTCTTGTTCGTCTTCTTTAGTTGAAAGGTAATTAAAGACAATACTTGGTTTTTCAAACGGGTCTTTTGATTTAATTTTCAAGCTACCACGTGAATTGGAATACATAGGACCTACGTGAACTTGGTAACCATGTGCTACTGGTGCTTTTTGTCCATCATATCTTACAGCAATTGGTAAGAAGTGGAACATTAAGTTAGGGTATGCAACTTGATTATTTGATCTTACGAAAGCACCACCTTCAAAGTGATTTGATGCTGCTGCACCTTTACGCGCGAATATCCATTGTAAACCAATCCATGGCATACGTTTAACATCTAAGCTAGGTTGAAGTGACACAGGCTCTTTACATTCGTGTTGAATATATACTTCTAAGTGGTCCTCGAAGTTTTCACCAACACCTGGTAAATGCATACGTGGTTCTATACCTTTAGATTTCAAGAATTCTGCGTCACCAATGCCTGATAATTGTAATAATTGAGGCGTGTTGAACGCTCCACCAGATAAGATAACTTCACCAGCCTCAACAGTATGATATCTACCATTACGTTTAAATGTTACCCCTGTTGCTTTGTTACCATCAAAATGAATTTTAGTGACAAATGCACGAGTCTTAACAGTTAAGTTTTTACGTTTCATTGCTGGGTGTAAGTAAGCTCTTGATGCTGAAACACGACGACCATTATGCACTTGGCTATCAAACGGTCCAAACCCTTCTTGTCTATATCCGTTCACATCTTTTGTTTTATGGTAACCTGCTTCTACACCGGCATCAAAGAATGATTTGAATAAAGGATTTGTTGCAGGTCCACGTTTTAATTTAATTGGACCGTGATGTCCTCTGAATTGATCAAATGGTGTAGCACCGTATGTTTTCTCTAGACGTTTAAAGTATGGTAAACAATGTGCGTAGTCCCATGATTCCATACCTTCTGGTTCAGCCCATCCTTCATAGTCCATTGGATTCCCTCTTTGGTAAATCATACCATTAATTGAACTAGAGCCACCAAGCACTTTACCACGTGCATGGTCTACTTTACGTCCCATATGCGGTTCTTCTTCCGTTTGATAAATCCAATCGTAAAAACGATTACCTGATGGGAACATTAATGCTGCTGGCATTTGAATGAATAAATCCCAAGGATAGTCACTACGTCCTGCCTCTAAGACTAATACCTCTTTATCTTTATCTTCTGTTAAACGATTACCTAATACTGATCCTGCACTACCGCCACCAATAATGACGTAATCATATGAATTCTTTTTACTCATTATAAATTCGTCCTCCCTTAAATTGATTATTATGTCTTTTTATTTCATGTTTTAAGTTCGATACGTACAACTTTATAACTCAAATAAATAGAGTCGCATAGTTAATTAATATAACGACTCTAAAGTTCTAGCATGGACTTGTTATTTACTAAAGAAGTTGACTGGTTCTGGGTTTGTGTTAGTTAAGATGTGTTTACTAGTTAAGTACTCTTCCAAGCCTTCTTTACCTAGTTCACGTCCAATACCTGATTGTTTATAGCCACCCCAAGGTGCCTGTGCAAAGTATGGATGGAAATCATTAATCCAAACTGTACCAAGTTTTAATTTATTAGCTACACGTTGTGCTTTACCGATATCTTTAGTGAATACTGCACCGGCTAAACCATAAATAGAATCATTAGCTAATTTAATTGCTTCTTCTTCACTACCAAACCCTTCAATTGTCACAACTGGTCCAAAGACTTCTTCTTGAACGATACGCATTGAAGTATCACAATCTGTAATCACTGTTGGTTCAAAGAACAAACCAGCTTGTAAATCTTCTCGTTCTGGACGTTTACCACCAATCGCGATTGTAGCGCCTTCTTCTTTTGCAATTTCCATGTAACCTTCAATCTTATTGCGATGTTCTGTAGAAATCACTGGTCCCATTTCTGTATCATCATCGAAACCATTACCAAGTTTAATTTTGCCGACACGATCGATTAATGCCTTTTCAAAGTCAGCTTTAATATCGTTGTGTACTAATATACGTGAACCTGCCGAACATACTTGACCTGCGTGGAAGTAACCACCATTTAACGCTTGATCTACTGCAACTTCAAAGTCAGCATCATCAAAAATGATATTAGGGTTCTTTCCACCAAGTTCTAAAGCGATGTTAGTTACATGATTGGCCGCATTCTTCATGATATGTTTACCTGTTTCAATTCCGCCTGTGAATGAAACTAAGTCTACTTCTTCATGACCTGATAACGTATCTCCAATTTCCTCACCGCTACTTAATACTAAGTTGATAACGCCTTTAGGGAAGCCAACTTCCTCCATTAATTCGAATACACGAATGGTAGTTAATGGCGTAATTTCACTTGGTTTCATAACGAGTGAACATCCTGTTGCTAAAGCTGGTGCGATCTTCCATGAAGCTTGAAGTAACGGATAGTTCCAAGGTGTGATTTGAGTAACTACACCTACAGGTTCTTTAACTACTTTACTCTCAGTGTTAGGAATTGGTGAATTTATCATTTCACCACCATCTTTATCTGCTAAACCTGCAAAGTAAGTAAATACATTAGCTATATCATCCATATCCGCATATGATTCTTCTAACGTTTTACCAGTATCTAAAGTTTCTAATTTGGCTAATTCATCACGGTTTTCTGTTATTTTATCCGCAATTGCTTTTACTTTTTTACCTCTGACTTCACTTGTTTCTAATGACCACTCGGCATCTTCAAATGCGCGACGTGCTGCAAGTATTGCTCTTTCTGCATCTTCAGCAGTACCTTCTGCAACCGTAAAGATAACTTCTTGGTTATAAGGATTAATAATATCTCTTGTATTTTTATTTGAACTTTCTACCCATTCACCATCGATATATTGACGATCAGACAATTTCTCTACAAGTTCCATCAAATGACCTCCGTTAAGTTTGTTAAATTTTTATTTAACGAATTTTACAAAACTAGGTTATCACATTTTTCACAGCCTTGCAAACGACACATATCTGCACATTTTTTACATAAACTTGAAATTTTAGTATCAAAAGTGCTAATAATGAATATGCGATTTTGAAACTTTTCATCAAACACTTTATAATGATTTAGAATCGAAAAATGAACATCAA
Organism: Staphylococcus sp. HMSC14D10; assembly: GCF_001808125.1. Taxonomy (NCBI): domain Bacteria; kingdom Bacillati; phylum Bacillota; class Bacilli; order Caryophanales; family Staphylococcaceae; genus Staphylococcus; species Staphylococcus sp. HMSC14D10. Next base: position 76,821 of record NZ_KV792245.1, read on the forward strand.
CGTTTATTCTCTTTTGAAAAATTACTAAGTAACAATGGAGGTGCACTATGGCACGTTCAACGAATTATGATCAAAAAATTGAAGAAGCAAAAGACCTTGTGATTAACTCAATCGGTGAAACGATGGATTTGTACGGTACGAATCGTAGCGTTGGCAATTTATATGGCACAATGGTCTTCGAAGGAAGCATGACGCTTGATGAGATGCGTGAGCATTTACAAATGAGCAAACCTAGCATGAGTGCTGGTGTCAAGAAATTACAAGAATTCGACATCGTAAAACAACAATTTACGCGTGGTAGCAGAAAACAACATTTCATTGCAGAAAAAAACTTCTTCCATTTTTTCCGAAATTTCTTTACACAAAAGTGGGAACGTGAAGTTGATACTAATTTAGAAGCGGTCGAAAAAGCACAATTACTGTTAGACGAAACATTAAAAAATGCTGACTTAGACGAACATGCTAAAGCAGAAGTCGATAAAATCCAAGCTCAATTAGATCACACAAAGCAATATTGTAAATGGTTAGAAAACTTAAGTAATGCCATTGAAAGTGGACAGATATTCGAACATTACCCAATTCCAGAAAAAGAAGATATTTAAAAAAGCTAGCAGATTTTCTAAAGTGTAAAACTTTGAAGAATCTGCTAGCTCTTTTTTATTTATAAGTTGTCATCATCATCTGATTTTTCTTTAACTTGCACAATACGTAATGAACGTCTCTCAATTTCTTTATGTTTATCCGCTCTTGTCTCCAGTTTAATCCGATCTGTATTAAGCGTAATAATAAACGATATCATCATAAAAATAAATATGACAATTCACGGTACACTCGCCAGTAAAGATGCTGTTTTCAATGCTTCTAGCGCACGTTCACCACCAACTAACATAAGAGAGAACGGTAAAAGACATAACGCAAATGCCCAGAATAGACGGTTAGCCTTTAATGGTTCTCCAACAATTTTTTTCTGAGATGCAGCAGCTAAAATATATGAACCTGAATCAAATGTTGTCGCCAAGAATAAGAAAGCAGAAATCAAGAACAATACAACAATTAATGATGAGAATGGTAATTGATGCATTACTTGAATAATCGTTGCTTCAGTGCCGTGTGTATTTAAAAAGTTAATCACATTAAATTCACCTGTAATTTGTAAATACACAGCATAGTTTCCAAATATACCAAAGAACAATAGACAGCCTAATGTACCATAAATAATAGTACCTAGAATGACTTCTTTAAGACGACGTCCTTTTGAAATACGTGCGATGAATAGACCGATAAACGGTGCATATACTAACCACCATGACCAATAGAATATTGTCCAGTCTTGTGGGAAATTCGTTTCTTTACGTCCCTTAATGCCACCAAAAGGTTCCATCCAAGTGGCCATATGGAAGAAATCTCTCAACATATTACCAAAGCTTGTAATCGTTGTTTCCATAATAAATACAGTAGGCCCAACAATAAATACAAAGCCTAATAATAAGAATGATAGCCATACGTTAACATCACTTAATTTTTGAATTCCCTTTTTCAAGCCAGAATACGAACTGACTGCGAATACTACTGTGATTGTTAATAAAATGATTGAACGCACAACCATATTCTCTCCATCGATTCCTGTAAGTTTCTCTATACCAGCAGAAATCATTGGCACTCCAAGAGCAAGTGATGTTGCTGCGCCTCCTAGTAAACCAAAAATAAATAATATATCCACTAATTTACCTAAGAATTTATCCGTTTGTCCTTTTAAAACTGGACGACATGCTTGACTGATTTTATAAATTGGTTGTTTCTTAACAAATACTAAATAACCAATAGGTAACGCTGGTAACACATAGATTGCCCAAGCGATTGGTCCCCAATGGAACATCCCATATTGCGTTGCATATGTAAGTGCTTCATCAGACATCGCTTTCGCACCATTCGGTGGTACTTGATAATAGAATGCCCACTCAATGACACCCCAATATAAAATATCCGATCCAATACCTGCACAGAAGAGCATAGATGCCCAACTAAAGTTATTGAATTCTGGTCTATCAGTCGCCTTTCCAAGTGTTACATTGCCATAACGACCGAATGCAATATATAGTACAAAGAATAGAATGATTAATCCCATAAATAAATACACGGATCCAATTGAATTGGAGATTGCGCTATTGATATCGGTAATTACTTTTTCACTAGCCTTAGGAAATACCATCATCGGTGTAACAGCTACAAGTAATACGATTACCGTCCCTATAAAAGTCGGCCAATCCATAATTTTTTCTCGTTTCAATTATGTTCCTCCTCAAAATTGTTGTTTCGATAAAAATTAAAAACCACTTTCTTGTCACGGTTTATTCACATATTGACGATATCTAAAATTAAATAAAAATGCAAATTCCATTCAAATTATACTTTTCTTTTTATTGAATAAATATATATTTCAGACATATTTTAAAGCTTTAAAAATTGCCATAACAACAGTGTTAAGTTTAAACTTAACGTATTTAACAAATTTTATATTGTATTAATTTTGCATAATAATACTGTTATTGTGAATTTATATTTATTTAAATTCTTTTAAAATACCTGTTCATTTTCAAAAGAAAAGACCACTAAACTTTGAGCATTTACCCAAAATTAGTGGTCTTATAATCTATAATCCCAATAAAAATTTAATTAGAAATCCAACCACGATTGATACACCAATCGCAAAGAATCCTGGAATAATAAAACTTGTTGCACGTGTGCGTCCAGTCTCATCTAGATTAACTGCAAATAATAATGTTGGCTGTGCTGGAATGACGAAATTGACATTAAGCGTTTGGACCATTGCAATGAAATACATTGGTGGAATACCCATACTCATGACAATCGGCACCATAATGGAGGCTGTTGCAGTTTGCGAGATAACGATCATTGCCACTATGGCAACTAAGACAATGACTAGCCAAGGTATAGATTGAATTGTTTGTCCAATATCGTCTTGTATAATTTTTAAATTTTGCGGTGCATTAAATACAGTAGCACCTAACCAACCTGGGCCAAGTACTGCAAAGAGTGCACCAATAGCTGATTGCGCAATATTAGATGACAATATATCACTCGTGTTAATCTTTATCATTAATAAATTAATTGCGACACTCAAATACATAAAGAATTGGACGATTTCCGTCATAGTTACTTTAACTTGTTCACCATCAACATTAAATGAAGGCATTAAATTTGGAAAAATACCAAAAGTTAATATACCTGCAACACATAATAAAAATCCAACTACGCCTAATTTGGTTTTCGTTGTAAATGATTTTTTGACTGACACTTCAGGTGTATGTGCAATTTCACTTACAGTGACCGTTGTCTTACGACCAACAAATGTACAAAAGACACTTAACATTAACATCGTAATAATCGCTGTAGGTAATACAATACTTAAATATTGTCCCATTGAAATGTGATAACCAGCCATTACTGATATGATGTAAGCTGTTGCTGATGCTGCAGGACTACATAATAAGGCTAAATTTGCAGTCAAAACAGATGCGGTGAGTGGTCGTTTAGGTTGGATATTTGCTCTAACAGCAGTCTTAGCAATAATAGGTTCTAAAGATAACGCAATATTTGCGGTACCTACACCAAATACAAACAGAAAGACAATCATTGGTGCGATAAAAATAATGGATTTCGGGAAACGCTCGATAATTTTAGAAGCAAGAAAGACTAAATAGTCTATTCCTCCTGTAGCTTGTAAAGTACCACCTGCGATACCAATAGATAAAATGATTAAAACTGCAGTGACAGGCGCTGAACCTGGAGGCAATTGAAAACCAAAGATCATAATGAGTTGTGCCACAATGGCGAAGATACCACACCCTAATGCACCAGCTGTGCGAAGCCCTAATATAATAGCCAGTATCATTATGATGATTTCTACTACAAACAGTAGCATGATGAAAGCTCCTAACTTTTCTGAAAATTATTGTGATTTTTTAACATACATAGTTTATCACTTGCAGATGTTAAAAGTATAGAAATGAAGAAAAATTGAGATATTAAATGTAAATAAAATGTGAACATTCAACCTTACTATTCAATTTAAAAACCCTTGAAAGTATGCTTGATATAGCATCTTCCAAGGGTTTTATAATCATTATTTCTCACGATGATTAATATGCTCATCTTTGAGCGTTCCTTCTTTAGTTGGTGCCTCTTCATAGTCACCATCTACACCTTTATTATCAGTATGACCTTTTGCCATTTCTAAATTTTTCTCAGTTTCTTTTCGTTTTTCTTTTTTAGAGCGTTTATCATATGCTCGTTCTTCTAATAACGAACCCCAAATGAGACCACAAATAATCGCAATAGTTACAATAGCAATTAGAGCTAATATAATCCACTTAATCACATCAAACGTCATCTCTACTCACCCTCCTTCACAATTAAACATAATATTCTTTAAGCATTATTCTTCTTTATATTATGTTTCCCTTTATGGTTGGGCTTCAATCACACGAATACCTATCTTGTCACAGTCTTTTCTCAAAAGAAAAAACCACGACTCCGTATGATAAGGAATCGTGGTTAAAAGTGATTTCAAATTATGAAATGTAGTTGTATGAACCAGCTTGGCTAGCTGAGATTGTACGTGATGAAACGACACCAGGTCCACCATTATAGTTCATTTCTGAAACTTTAACTGAACCATCATCGTTTACACTTTCAACATATGCAACGTGACCGTATGCACCTTGAGATGTTTGCATTACTGCACCTGCTTTAGGTGTGTTATTAACTGTGTAGCCATCTGCAGCTGCTGCAGTTGCCCAGTTATTTGCGTTACCCCAAGTGCTACCAATTTTACCGCCTACTTTGTCATATACATAATACGTACATTGACCTGCAGTGTAAAGGTTAGAACCTCCACTTGATTTACCAGCTAATGCTTCGCTACTAGAACTTGAACTAGTTGATTGTGTAGTTGGTGCGTTTTGAGTTGTGACTTTAACGTTACGATCTGAAGTTGAATAACTAGCACCTAAACCACCGCCAGCATTATTGTTTGCTGTGTATGATTGAGTGTATTGGTTTGATTGATTGTTATTGTAATTATAGTTGTAGTTATTGTTTGATTGAGTATTATTTACTGCTTGGTTGCCAGTGTTTTGTTGACCACCTTGTTGAACTTGAGATGGGCTCCAGTTACCTTGCCATTCATAATGATAATTACCTTGTTGGTCAATTGTGTAAGTGTAACTATATGAATATGGGTCATTAGGGTTATATCCATTATTGTTTTCCGCTGCGTTTGCATCTTGATGTGCTAATCCGAATGTTGCAATACCTGCTGTTGCAATTGTAGCTGTAGCGATCTTTTTCATAATAAAATATCCTCCTAGAATGTTTAAAGCTTATTTTTTCTCGTGGCTACCTGCAATTGACATATCAGAAATTTTAAATCATTTGATTCAAAATAGTTTTAAGAAATTTTTTCCTCGTTAAATAACGACAAGACATACTCTAACAGACACACAAGGGTTTGTGTGGAATGTTAAGGGTTTGTAAATGAATCATAATAATTTTACGTTTCATGTAATAAACATAGACTTATATTACAATTATAAAAACACTTCTATGACAGTGCTTATACTATATTAATCAACAATGTATATACCCGACTTGTAAAATATCTGATAATTTTAAAGATGTTTTATTTCATGAAAAGTGGGAAATATGAATCGTTTTCAAGGTTTGGCGAGGATATTTTGGAAGTATTTTTTATAATAGTAATGATAAAAAAATCAAATCCCCCCTTATAAGACATCAGCGACATACTTATAAGGAGGAATATGAGTTTAATTATTCAATTAAAATCTTTTAACAACGTACTGTATCTAGTAATTTAGATTGTAACTGTACCAATTAATACTGCTATGCCTAATAACACAATCGCAAATCCCCAAATCCAAAAGAATGCATACTTAATATATGTACCCATATTTGCCTCAGCGAGACCAATAGCTAACCATAATGCAGGAGAGAATGGGCTTACAAATGTTCCTACAATATTACCGATTACCATTGAATATGCTGTTGAAACTGGATTAATACCAAATTGACTTGCAGTTTGTTCTACTATAGGAAGTAACGCGAAATAATACGCATCTGTACTTGTAAGTAAATCAAGTGGAACACCAAAGAAACCAACAATGATATGTAAATATGGTCCAACGGCATCAGGAATGATCTTAATGAAATTTAAAGCAATTGACTTTAACATACCTGTCTCTTCTAAAACACCCAAGAACATACCTGCTGCTATAATAACTGCGGCCATCATTAATGCATTTGGTGCATGTGCCTTTAGACGGTTCATTTGTTCATCCACATTTGGGAAGTTAATCACTAATGCAATTGCAACACCAACCATAAAGGCAAATTCTGGCGGTGCAATGTTAGTTAACATCATAACTAATACGATAATCGTCAACAATACATTGGTCCAAATTACCCAACCATGTTTGAGCGCGCGTCCTCTTACAGGAAACTTAATGTCTTGATCTCGTTCGTAGTTTTTCACAAGTCGATGAATATCAATGTTTAATGTAGGTTCTACTTCACCGTTATCGATTGCCTTCTTAATTCGTTTCTTTTCCCTAAACCCTAAATAAGTTGCGAAGATAAGTACTAACACGAAGCCAATCAATTGTACTGGAATGATGCCATACCATAATTCGTTAACACTTTTCACTTTCAATACAGAAGCAACACGAGCCATTGGACCGCCCCAAGGCACCATATTCATAATCGCAGCACTAATTGCTAGTAAAAGAATTAATAAGTATTTGTTCATGTTTAAAGCTTTATATAGTGGCAATAATGCAGGAATTGATAATAAGAAAGTGACAGCACCTGCACCATCTAATTGTGCAAACATACCAATCAATGCTGTGACAATACAAACAATGACTACATTACCGCGAGTCATTAATATAAGTCGTTTGACAATAGGTTTGAACAGTCCACTGTCAGTCATAATGCCAAAGAATATAATTGCGAAGATAAACATGATGACTACGCTCATCACAGATTCTAAACCACTATTAAAGAATTTAACTAAATCTTTAATGCCGTATCCTAATAGCAAAGCACCAATACTAGGAATTAAAATCATACCAACGACCGGACTAATCTTTTTTGCAATTAAAAGTCCAACAATTGAGCCGATAATGATTATCCCCATTATTGTTAACCACATACTATCCCCTTGCATGTGAATTCCCCCTTATTTCGAAATACGCTTTCCACTTATATAGAAAACGTTTTCATAATTTTATCAGAAATCTGACTTTAATTTAAGACGATATGCAAAAAAAGCGTATGGGGTGGGACAGAAATAATATTTTCTCAAAATTTATTTCGTTGTATCCCCAGCTTGCTTAGCTTGTAGAATTTCTTTAGGAAATTCTCTTTGCTGGGGCCCCGAACCCCAACTTGCTTAGCTCGTGGAATTTCTTTAAGAAATTCTCTTTGCTGGGGCCCCGCCTACCAGGCAAGGATGACTAGGTTTGAAAAAAGCTTGATTCAAGTACATTTTCAAATCAGTCAGCTACTAACAAAATGATAAAAATAGGCCGAGACATTTTATTTTGTCCCAGCCTCACACGCATAATAATTTTAAATAATTTCTTTATTCTTCAAATATTCAATAATAGTACTTACTGATTCTTCTACACTTTGATGTTCTGTATTAATCGTAATTTCTGGTTGATGTGGTGCTTCATACGGCGCACTTATACCAGTAAATTCTTTTATTTCACCAGAGCGCGCTTTTTTATAAAGACCTTTAGGATCACGTTGTTCACATGCTTCCACGCTACACTCTGTGTAAACTTCAATGAATTCTCCATCTTCTAAAATTTCACGAACTTCATCACGATCTGCTCTGTAAGGCGAAATAAATGCTGTTATAGCAATTGTTCCCGCATCTACAAGTAATTTACTTACTTCACCAATGCGTCGAATATTTTCCTTACGATCTTCTGGACTAAAGCCTAAATTCTTATTTAAACCATGTCTTACATTATCGCCGTCTAATCGATAAGAATGTTTTTCTAATTGAAACAAAGCTTTTTCAAGTTCTACTGATACAGTTGATTTTCCAGATCCTGATAATCCTGTAAACCATATCACTACACTTTTATGACCATTTTGTTGTTGTCTATCTGACTTAGTAACTTCAGAATCATGCCATGTAATATTACTTGATTGACTCATGCTAAATCCCTCCGAATTAATTTTATTTTAACCCTTTGATTAAGACTTCAGCTACTTCAGGTCTAGAGAATTTTGTAGGTAATGATTCACCATTTCTTAGTTTTTCTCTTACTTTAGTACCACTTAAATGTACATGCTCTGATGCGTCGTGTGGGCATGTTTTAGCAGTAGCCATGTTGCCACATTTTTCACAATAAAATGCATGTTCAAATTTCAATATTTGAATATCTAGTTCATCTTCAAATTGAGAAATTAATTCTTGTGCTTCATATGTGCCATAATAATCGCCCACTCCTGCATGGTCACGTCCAACAATGAAATGTGTACAACCATAGTTTTTACGTACTGTAGCATGTAGAATTGCTTCACGTGGACCAGCATAACGCATTGCCGCAGGATAAATGACTAAGCGCGCTCTATCTTTAGGGAAGTAGTTCTTTAAGATAGCTTGATAACTTTCCATACGAACGTCCGCTGGAATATCATCTGATTTCGTTTCTCCTACTAACGGATTAAGTACAAGACCATCTACAATTTCTAATGCAGATTTTTGTATATATTCATGCGCACGATGTACAGGATTTCTTGTTTGGAATCCAACGACAGTCTTCCATCCTAAATCATGGAATAATTGACGTGTTTCTGCTGGGTCTAAATGGAAATCAGAGAACTCATCATGTTTAGGTCGATTAATTAATTGGATTGGTCCAGCAAGGTAAACATTCCCTTTGTCATAAACCTTTTTAACACCTGGATGTGCCTCGTCAGTCGTACCATACACATTTTGAGCTTCTTTTTTCTTATCATATGTGTACTTTTCTTCTAATTTCAATGTGCCATATAATTCGCCATCTTCACCGTATAATGCAATGTCATCACCGATTTCTAATTTATCCGCTTCTTCTTCAGTAACTGGTAGTGTAATCGGAATGCTCCACACTAATCCATTTTCAAGATGTGTATCTTCAACAACTTTAGTGTAGTCAGCCTCACCCATAAATCCTGTTAACGGACTAAAACCACCAATACCGATTAATTCTAAGTCAGAAATTGACCAAGGATTTAAAGTAATCACTTTATATGATTGTGCTGCTTCTAAAAGATGATCTCTTTCTTCACCTTCTACTACGCGGTTAATTAATGTACCACCATGTGGTTTAATCGTATAATTAATAATCTGTTCATGTGTTGTCATTTTTGATAACTCCTTTTCCAATTAATTAGATTAGTTTACTCGGTTTTATTTTCAAGAAAAAGACAATTTTTTGTTGCGAATCACAGTGATAATAACAAGTATCACAATCGCACAAATAATTGCGAATCTTACAATATTTGAAATTGTGTCATCGTGTACGAAATAAGTCATTAATGCATTGCTATTTGTGAAGATGATTAAGCCACCAACACAAATGGCTAAAATATTAATTGGTAATATTTTTGTTAAATATGCAGAGATAGGTGCTGCAATCATACCGCCGACACTTAACGCAATAACAAACCACCAATTAATCTGAGTAATACCTAAGAAGATGATGAAACTCAATGACGTTGATAACGTTACAAAAAACTCACTCGCCGATACAGTACCAATTGCATATCGTGGTTGAATCTTATGACTAGCTAATAACAAAGGTGTATTTACTGGTCCCCAGCCACCTCCACCAATCGCATCTAAGAATCCGGCGATAGCACCTTGAGGCACAAGTTTGAAACCACTCAACTTACCAACATGTGTATGAATTTCTCTATTTCTTTTAAATAAAAATTGATACAAAATATATATACCCATTGAAAGTAAGAACAATGCGATATATGGCTTAATATAATCCCCATGTATTTGTGTAAGTAGACCTGCACCAATAAATCCACTTATAGCACCTGGAATAGCTAACTTTAACATGGTAGGCTTATGCACATTCTCAAATTTCCAATGTGATGTTCCTGATGCAGCAGTTGTAGCTATTTCTGAAAAATGTACAGTTGCCGATACAATGGCCGGTGCAATCCCATAAGTTAATAATATTGATGATGATGAGGCACCGAATCCCATGCCAAGTGAACCATCAACAAGTTGGGCTAAAAAACCAGCTAATGCAAATATAAATAATTTTCTCATATATCACATGCCCCCTGACATTAAACTTGTGATTGAAGCCATCGCTTGAATTCTTTTTGTTTCTCCTCATCCAAATAGTCCTCAGATAATACATGTTGTAATAACGCTTGCTTTCTAGATGGCTCTATCGGTGATGCTTTAATAAGTTGTCTACTTTCATATAAAAAATCGATATAACTTTCATAACGTTCATCGTAAGTGTCTTGCAATGTCGATATAATTTGTCGACCTAGTTTAGGACTTGCACCATCTGTAGATACACTAATAGTCAATTTGCCACGTCTAAGCATACTAGGAAACGTCACATTCCCCTTAGAAGCATCTGCAGCGTGATTTAACAATGTACCTTCTGGCAAACTATCTTTAACATGTTGATTTACCTCTGGTTGATTTGTCGCAATAATAACTAGAAATGCGCGACTAATATCTTGTGGTTCAAACATTTTTTCAGCCCAAGTCAATCGCTGTTGCTGAAATAAAGTATGTAATTCTTTGGTGATTGAAGGACTAACAATATGAACATGAGAACAGTATTCAACTAATGACATTGCTCGTCGAGTTGCTACCTTCCCACCACCAACTATGACAATCTTTTTATTTTGTAAATCAATCATAAGTGGCATATTGCTCATATTGTATCCTCCTTTTATGATTATTCTTTTTTATTATTAATAATTAAGGTAAGGTTATTTCTAAATCCGTAGTTTGTTCTTTAAACCAACTAATTTTTTGTCGCATTTGGACAACATCGCCAATAATAATCATAGCAGGATTTTTTATTTCTGACGCTTTTTCAACGATGTTACCTAACGTACCATCAATTGTTTTTTGAGAAGTCGTCGTTCCTAAATGAACAAGTGCGACAGGCGTGTCAATTGATTTACCATGTTCAATAAGTAGGTCACAAATTTCTGGTAATCGTTTAACACCCATATAAACACAAAGTGTTTCTGGACCATGCGCTAAATGTGCCCAATAATCATCTTTAGACATACCAGGTTTATTAACTGCTGTCACAAAAGCAACTGACGAACTATAATCTCTGTGCGTGACAGGAATGCCTGCATAAGCTGGTGCAGCAATGCCCGAAGTGATACCAGGCACAATTTCAAATGCAATCTGATGTTGTGCCAATATTTCTGCCTCTTCACCACCTCGGCCAAAGACAAACGGGTCACCACCTTTTAAACGAGTAATAACATGTCCTTTTTTTGCTAAATTAACCAACATCCGATTCGTTTCTTCTTGCGGTAATGAATGTCTATTCGGGTCTTTACCACAATAAAAGAACTTTGTCCCTGGTTTAGCTAAATCTAAAATGTCTTTATTGACTAGGCGATCATATAAAATCACATCTGACATTTGAATGGCTTTCATACCTTTGATAGTTAATAAATCAGGATCACCAGGTCCTGCTCCTACTAAATACACTTTCCCCATGTTGTCACCCCGTTTAAAATAACTTATTTCAAACTTTAACTATGGAAGTCTTGTCCTCCATGAACTTTATCAACAACGCCCGAACGTATGACAAAGTCACCAAAATGCTCACCTTCAAGACGTTCTTTACCATAATCCATAAGAATTGGACGTAGACTTTCAAGAATTTCTTGTTCTCCAATATTCTCTTTGTACAATTTATTTAAACGTTCACCTTTGAAGCCACCGCCTAAATACATATTATATTTGCCAGGTGCTTTACCTATAAATGCAATTTCTGCAAGTGCTGGTCTAGCGCAACCATTTGGGCATCCAGTCATACGGATTGTGATTTCTTCATCATCCACACCCGCTTCATCTAATAAGTCTTCAATCTTAGAGATTAATGATGGTAAATAACGTTCTGACTCAGCCATCGCTAATCCACATGTTGGGAACGCGACACATGCCATTGAATTACGTCTTAATCCCGTATAATTTTTACCATCTGTTAAACCATACTGATCGATAAGACTTTGAATTTCTTCTTTTTTCTCTGGAGTTACATTTGCAATAATTAAATTTTGGTTAGGAGATAATCTGAAGTCACCCGTATGTGTTTCTGCAATTTTTCGTAATGCCGTTTTCAATTGATAATCTTCTGTATCTTTAACACGTCCATTTTGAATGAATAAAGTATAATTCCAAACACCTTCGTCGCCCTCAATCCAACCTAGACGATCGCCATTATGTTCGAATTCAAAATCACGTGGTTCTTCAATTTCCCATCCTAAACGTGTATTTAGTTCTTCTACAACTTTATCCACACCTAAGCGGTCAACTGTATATTTGAATCGTGCGTTCTTGCGGTTCTCACGATTACCATAATCACGTTGAATTGTTAAGATTTTCTCACAAACATCAACGACTTGTTCTTTAGGAACGAAACCAGCTAAACGACCAACTTGTGGGTACGTATCTGTATTTCCGTGCGTCATACCCATACCGCCACCAACTGTGACATTAAATCCGACAAGTGTTTCATCTTCAACGATACCGATAAGTCCGATGTCTTGTGAATAGACATCAATATCATTAGATGGTGGTAAGGCGATACCAATTTTAAACTTACGTGGTAAATATTTCTTACCGTACATTGGTTCAATTTCTTCTGAAGAATCTAATACTTTCTCTCCATCTAACCAAATTTCATGATAGGCATTTGTCTTAGGTAATAGATGGTCACTGATTTTAGTTGCATAATCATTAATCTCTTTATGAATATGAGATTGATATGGATTAGGATTACACATTGTATTACGATTCACGTCCCCACATGCCGCAATCGTATCGAGTACAGACTCATTAATTTTCTTCATAGATGTTTTTAAATTTCTTTTTAAAATGCCGTGAAATTGGAAAGTCTGACGTGTTGTTAATTTCAACGTTTGGTTGGCATAATTATTAGAAATGTCATCCATGGCAATCCATTGTTCAGGTGTAGCTGTTCCTCCTGGTAGACGCACGCGAATCATAAAGCTGTAAGCTGGTTCTAATTTCTGCTTGCGACGTTCGTCACGTAAATCTCTATCATCTTGTTGGTAGCTACCATGGAATTTCAATAATTTAGTGTCATCATCTGAAATAGCACCAGTAAGTGGGTCTGCTAAGCCTTGCTCAATTGTCCCACGTAAATAATTACTTTCGTCTTTTAAATACTCTAAAGCATCTAGCTTCTTATCAAGTTCTTCTGACATTTGCTTATTTGTCTTAGCCATTAAGTACCACCCTTTCTATTAGTACACATCGCGTTGGTAACGTTTATCTTTCTTCATTTGTTTAAGGTAGGCTTCAGCATCTTCTTCAGATAAGTTTTGTTCTTTCATTAAAACATTGCGGATAGCTTGATGTACATCTTTCGCCATATGTTTTTCATCACCACAAATGTAAAGTGAAGCACCTTTTTGAAGCCATTCATTAAATTCTTTACTGCGTTCAGCAATACGATGTTGGACGTATACTTTTTCACCAGTGTCTCTTGAGAATGCAACATCCATTTTTCCTAGCACGCCGTCTTTCAACCATTCTTGCCATTCTGTTTGATATAGGAAGTCTGTTGTAAAGTGTTGATCACCAAAGAATAACCAAGTATTACCTTTAAATCCATGCTCTTCTCTTTCCTGCATGTATGCTCTAAATGGTGCAACACCTGTTCCAGGTCCAATCATGATAACTGGTGTGTCACCCTCTTTAGGGAATTTGAAGTTTGGATTGCGTTTCAAGTAAATTGGAACAGTGTCACCTGGTTGAATACGTTCAGCAAATTGAACTGAACATACACCTGAACGGTCACGTCCATGTGAGTTGTATCTAACTGCCCCAACTGTAATATGCACTTCATCTGGTAGCGCTTGATAACTACTAGATATTGAATATTCTCTAGGTGGTAATTTTCTTAATAATTGATATAAATTTTCTGGTTGAAGTTCTGTTGTCGCAAAGTCATTTAATAAGTCGATTAAGTCACGACCTTCAATGTAACTTTGAACCCATTCATTATCTTCAACCTTTTCATTAAGTTCTTCATTTTCAAAGAATGACGCCGCATTGATAAGAAGCGGTTTCGTTAACTTCGTAATTTCAAAATGAGTTGTTAAGGCTTCTTCTAATCCTAATGTGTCACCCTCATCTGAAATTTGAACTTGATCATTCGGATCCCAACCTAATGTGCTAATTAATAAATCAACTAAAGCTGGGTCATTTTGAGGTAGAACGACTAAACAGTCTCCAACTTCATAATCTTCACCGAAATTATCTAATAGAAATTCAATATGACGTGTTTCCTTATTTGAACCTTGTCCATTAAGGTTAATGTTTTCTAAGACTTCTGCTTGATATGGATTTGCTTTAGAGAATTTCTTTTCTTTCGCAGATTTAATTGATTCACTTACAATTTGTTCATTTTGAGTGCCTTCTGGTGCAGTATCTATCGCATTGATTACATTTGCCATCCACTTTTCAGCGTCTTCTTCATAATCAACGTCGCAATCCACACGATCATATATACGTTCAGCACCTAATTCATCTAGTTTTCTATCAAAATCACGACCTGTTTGACAGAAGTATTCATACGTTTGATCCCCTAATGCTAGAACTGAGAATCTCACACCTTCAAGTTTAGGTGCCTTACGACCATGAATGAACTCATGCAATTCAGCTGCATTATCAGGTGGATCCCCTTCACCTTGAGTAGAAGTGATAATGAATAAATCTTCAACATTTTTTAGGTTCTTAGGTTTAAATTCGTCCATTGCTTTCAATGTCACGTTATGACCTATATTTGATAAGCGTTCTTCAAATATTTCAGCTAACCCTTGTGCATTACCTGTTTCAGAACCATATAAGAGTGTAATTGCTCGTTTCTCCGGCGTGATGACAGGCTCGTTTTGTTGAAGCATTGCTTCTGTGCCTTCAGTTAGACCATTTGCATTTGTTGAACTTGAACCTGTTTGTGATGGTACAGTTCCATTTGACGTCAATTGTTGATTAGCAACTAAGTATCCACTTAACCATACCTTTTGTTCAGGTGTAAGTGTTTGTAAGAGTTCATTAATTTGTGCCGCTTGTCCTTCTGTAAAAGGACTATTTGTAACACTTAAATTCAATTGTATCCACCTCTTATTCCGTAAAATAACAATCATTTTATAAAAGCTTTATACTACTTTTATTATGTAAGAAATATGTCCGTCTGTACACTATTGTCGGACATATTTGTAAATTTTGTTTAAAACATATCAGAGTACTATGTTTTATGGTTAAAAATTTTTATCCAAACGCATTATGGTTTATCAGCAACATGTAAGCCACATTCTGTTTTATCGAAATTCGACCAACGCCCTGCTCTAGAATCATCTGAGTCAAATACAGGAGCGGTACATGGGATACAGCCAATACTAGGATAATGTTGATCATGCAATACATTATAAGGTAAATCATGTTTCTTAATATAGTCCCAAACTTCATCTTCTGTCCAATAAATTAAAGGACACACTTTCACTGATTTGAAACGTTCGTCTTTATTAATAAAGTTCGTATTTGCACGTGTTGGCGATTGGTCTCGACGTAAACCTGAAACCCAAGCAACAGCGCCACCTAACACTTCTTCTAAAGGTTTAATCTTTCTTATATAACAGCATTGATTAGGATTATTCTTCCACAATGCCGGATTATATTTGTCCGCTTGTTCCTCAATCGTTAAATCAGGCTTCTTCATTTCAATACGAAGTTTTGGAAAGCGTTCTTTCACTCTATCAATCAAGTCATACGTTTCTTGGAAATGTAAATCCGTATCTAGAAAGACAATTTGTGCATCTGGCTTAATCTGGTAAATCAAATCAATTAAAACCATACTTTCCGCACCAAAACTACATGAATAAACAATGGAATCACCATATGTGCGATACGCCCATTCTAATATTTCATAAGCGCCTTTAGTTGCATCGTCAGTAGAAATAGAATCAATGAAAGGGTCACCTTCAAAATTCTCATACGTAATTGTCGGTACTGACATAAACTTATGGTCCCCCCTAAAATTTCACAAATTTATTAATCTAATACCTATCAGAATTGTCAGAATAATATGTTACTACTTTATCGAGTTTTTGCTATAAAGTCAAGGTTCTGAGGAGAATTATATAAAGAAGTAGGGAGTAGGACATTGATTCCATTTTGCATCCGTCACACTCCCTAAACGTTTCAACTTTTCCCTAGTAATGATTTTCTGGAATACACTGAATCAAAGCAATTTTATCGTTCTTTGTAGTTACTAAAATTTCAAAGCCATTATTTTTCACGGTATTATAAATATAACTTCCAGCATCATTATTTTTTTCATAATCACTGTATTTACTAATAAATGTTTGCTCATCAACATTTGAGGGTGACACGCCAATTCCTCTTACTACTTCAGTATTACCTTTCAATTCATAGACCACTGCTAAATCACCATAAATGGTATATAGATTATCCATGCCCACTTTGTGAAAAACACGATTGGATCTGCCATATCTTTTTTCCACTTCTGCTCTAGTCATGCCAGGTTTAATTCCCATGTAAGCATCCCTTGTATCCTTTTGCATAAATGACTTATGGAAATCCTCACTCATGACATCAATTTTAGGTGCTTGTGAATGAATCGCATCTTTGTCTTTTTCATCTTCACTTTGTTTCGCTTTTTGCTTTTCTGCTTTAATAGGATCATTAGACACTTTATCGTCATCCGTTGTTTCTTTATCTTTCTTCAAATGCGCTGTTGTAGTTGTAGTCTGCTCCGTTTGTTTCCCTTCTTTTAAAAAGAAATGATAATAAGCAAAACAGCAACTGACTATAATCCCAATAACAACTAAGACAACTAATATAAATAGCCAAATGCTTGGCTTACGCTCAGCTACCTCATATTGTGACTCAATCGAATCATCTTCAAATACGCGTAAATCATTGCCACATTTACTACAAAATCGTTGCTCTTTAGTTATTTTATTACCACATCTAGGACAAAAATTCTTGATATTACCTTCCTTCACTTCATGTTGCTAAATCTAAGTAGTTGTTGTGAATTTAGGACTCTTATTTGTTTTGACACCTACATTATATTTAATTTTAAATTAAGCACCAATTATTTTCTATAATCTTTTTATATAAATTTACCTAAAAAACAAAGCCGAAGAAAGCTTCACGCTTCTCGACTTTAATCTCGTTATCCTTCATCTTTATCTCTATCATCATATCGCATTTGTTGTCGGTAACCATAAGTACTTTCTTTGATTAGTTGATCATTTAATAATCCAGCACCAATCGCACCTGCAACAGTTGAAATAGAAGCAGCAAACCAAGGAATACTTAGATATAAATCAATTCCAGCCGGTCCTTTTAACCCTACCTGTTGCCCTAAGAAATTAGATGGTAGTAACACAAGTTCCGCAATTAAAAATAATGTGTAGAGAATAATGTAATAAATGATAATAGCTACAAAGAGCGTCATCACTGTAGTTAAGTTATATAACCATGTAATTCGTTTATTACGACTTTGTTTGACAGATTCCCACAAATCATGAGACATCATAATCCAAAGTAACATACCTAAGACTGCGATAATAGATATTCCAAATAGACGCCACATTGAGAATTCCATACTCATCTGCCACATAGTCGTAAATATTAAGCCAAATGCACCAGTGGTAAAAGCAATTGCCACAATATTACTAAGGCTTGCCATCATATTAAGTGGATTATTTGCAAATGTCATACCACTCACAAGCCGAACCATTCCCATTGACCTAGTATTGGATAAATAGCGTAAATGATCATTATCTGTTTCATCTAAATGTACTTCAGTTTTATCAATTTTAGATAATGGAAATTGTTTGTTAACTGCATATGTTACATGATTATTGTCATCATAATCATTCTTTTCAGATTCAGAATGATGCACTTCATTGATTATCGCAACGATGACGTTCTTAAAACGTTTCTTAACTGGGCGCCAACCAAATGCAGGATAAGAAAAGACAGCAGCACCATTCTTCTTATTGATGTCCAGTGCTAACACACGTTCATCATGAAACATAGGTAAATCTGTAATTGCAACGACATAATCCCATTCTCGCTTATCATGATAATCTTGTATCTTTTTAAAAATTTTGCCAACGGATTCTGCGTAGCCTGTCAGAGGATCAACCACGAGATCCACTTCCCAGTCATGTTGGTTGTTATTCTGGTGAGATAAGATGTTCGGAATATCATCCATTAAACTCTCAGCTAATTTTTCTGTAACACCAGGAGCAACAACTAAACCGATTGTTTTAGCTTCATTCATGCGTCATTCTCCTCTCTATGATCTTGTTTTTTACCTTCATACTGTTCATCATCATTACTTTCTTTGTTTGATGAAGATTGTTCCACGTCATGTTGCGATACATCTTGTGATTGTTGTTCTTTTTTCTCTTTTTCCTCTTGTTGCGCTTCTTTATAACGATGATATTGGCGATAAGAATACGTAATACGTCGTATCTTCTCTTCATTTTCTACAGTTGAGCCCATTGCACCCGCTAATAAACCAAGCGATGATACAAACCATAATAATTTCAAATAATTTATAAATGTGAAATCAGGATTTGCACTCGTCCAACTATTAAATAAACCTACAGGTACAAATAATGAAATACTAATAGATAGTAATACATATAAAACTACATAATTCATCAATGTAATGATGACTAAAGTAAGTAATGTCGTCGCGTTATATACATAGCGATAAACACGTTGAGACTTTGCTGTTTTTCCTTCAAATAACTGATGCGCGTATAATAACCATCCCGCCATACCTAATATAGAAATAATCATTAAGACAATAAATCTTAAGGTTGAATATTGAACACTTAACTCCCATGGCATAGAGAAGATAGAAACATATGTCCCTGTCGCAAATGCAACGGAAATAATCTTCTTAAAATTAAACAAATTCCTCCATGGCTCATTCGCTCGCGTTAAACCTAAAATAAGCTGCAACCATCCTAATATAAAGTAGCGATTAATATAACGTCTTTTCGAACTTTCATCTTCTCGAGGATCAACAGCTTTAGGTTTAATCAGTGGATGCACTTTGGGGCGCTCTTTCGTATTATTGTGATATAACTGTTCAACTAGTGCTGTCATACTCTTCACTAACTTACGCTCTAAATTAATCCAACCTAACGCAGGTAATGAAAGCATAGAAACTTGCTTTTCACTATTAAAGTCACTAATAACAACTTTATTACCTGAGATACTTGGTAAATCTGTAATACAGATAACGAAATCCCATTCATATTCTTTCTTCAATTCTGCTGCTTTATCTATACTCTCATGTACATCCTCAGCAGATCCTATTAATAAATCTACTTTACTCTCGAAATGCCATTCATCCACATCCTTAATTCGGTCATGTAAATGTTGTTGAACCTTTGGTATCGCATTATCGACGAGCTTATGTGCAACGCCTGGCGATGGCACTAATCCAATCGTAAAGGTCATGATTAACCTCCTTCCTCTTCTAATATTTGCTAAGTTTACTATTGATTATTTGTTTGAAAAAGTATTAATTAACAGGGTCAAAATTATGCAATGCTCATTTTATGATAATAACAATACTTTTTGCAATTAAGGGAGTTGAACAGAATTCGTTTTGAATTCGCTTTTCAACTCTCGCAAGGATAACTAGTACTAAGAAGAGGTTAATTTTAAACTTATTATCAGTTCAGTCAGCTAATGCGAATTTGTATTGTAGACTTATGAAATTGTTTTATAATCGGCTATTCACATTAACTCTAACTAGTCAAATTACAGTCTTGACTTCTAAAATTAAAAATACTAAATTAAATACATAGTATAAAAATATGCACTAGGGGTGTTTTCAAACTGAGATGGAGTCATACTCCAAACCCTTTGAACCTGAACTAGATGGTACTAGCGTAGGAAAGTGTGGACGAAATCGTAGATAACTTGATTAAGGTCTAGATATGTCATGCCTTATTTCATATAAACTCACATCTATCATTTACGTAACTTTTCTATAGTGAAGGTTGCGTATTTTTTACTTTAAAAAAGAGACAGAGGTGACCGCCAGGCAATTTTATCATAGTAGCAAAAATGTCATGTTGAAATAAGCATTGTCTGAGAGAAGCTTAGACTAGTAGTATTGTAGAAAATTCATTTTATTTATCCATATAATAGAAATTAACGTAAAGTCGGTGATGCTAACTTAGGGACGTCACCGACTTCTTTATTACAATTAAAAAGAGCGAGACATTCGTCTCACTCTTTAAACGACTCAACTATTAATATTTATATGGGTCATTATCTTTTTTATCTTTCAATTTGTCTGCTTCATCACGTACAAAATCGTTATCTTTATGCTCATTTCGATCTTTATCAAAATCATTTAAATCTTTATGTGTTTCATCTTGATATCTATCACTATGAGAACCAAATTGACTACGTTCTTCATTGTGATGATTATGATTGTGCTCTTTATTTTGATTAAAGTTATTGTCTTTACGGTCATCTGAAGACCAATCTACATCATTACGACGGTTAAAGTCTTCATCTGAACGATGTAAGTCATCCCGACGATTAGACTCTTGATAATCATTACGCTCTAAATTAGAACGGTCATGATTATTATTGTCATAACGATTGTTATCATTGTGATTTGAATGGTTATGACTACCATTATGAACATCATCATTAGAATAATGTTCTTTAATATCTCTTTTTTCTTTCGCTTTATCTTCTTCATCTAAGATGAATGCATTGTTTTTAGCGTTAACATCTTTATCATCATGATGATTTTCACGACGGTTGTTATTGTCATAATAGCCATTAGCGTAATTATCTTTTTTCTTACCTTTTCTTACAAGTAGCATAATACCAGCTACGATCCAAAGAATAAAACTAATCCAGTTAGACAATAATGCAATTAGACCTGCAATAATTAATAAGATACCTGCAATTTTAGGTTTTTTACTAATTAAAATACCGCCAATAATCGCTAAAATTAGTGAAATTACAGCACCCCAAGTTAAGAAGCTAATGAAACTACCTAAAGCATCAATACCTTGATTCAATTCTGAAGTAGATACTGAATTACCTTGCTTTTGAGATTCACTAATCATTTGATCTTTAAAGTTATTATTTCCCATTAAAGGTTTAAGAACTAAGAACATGATTGCAGCTATTGCTTGCAATACAACCCCTAGCCAAGTAAGGATATGTTCAACCGTGCGTTTAATCTTGTTATTTTGCGTGTGATGTAATGTATTATCGTTTGTTTGATTAGCCATTTTTACGCCTCCTTTTTTTGTTGTATACCCTACCGATGATTAGGTTACACTTAATTTTTAAAAAGTATGGCAAATTTTTAATACTCGATCTAGTGATATCGATTAACAATCATGTAATAAATACGCGATGTAATCCAATACATCAACGCATACATAACAACAACCGAAATAATAACACCGACATAACTTGTCACAAACACACCAACATGATTAACATTCAGAATACTTAACACGTTATATATTATTTTTGAAGCAAAGATAACATGAATCGTTGCGACAATAATTGGCAATGCAAATATCCATATAATTTGTTTATTAATGGTATCTTTAATTCTGTCATTATCTATACCAACTTGCTGCATAATTTGATAATTCTTACGGTCCTCATATCCTTCTGCAACATTTTTATAATACATCATTAGAAATGTGCCAATGAATAAAATGATAGACACTACCGTTCCAATAAAGATAAGTCCTCCATTAATTTCATATAATGTGCCCGCCACTTCTTTTTTATCATCAATACTCACTTTATAGCGTTGCATTAATGTATTTTTCAACTTATCAAAATCAGATGTATGCTTTGTCATGATATTAAAATGCATAAATGTATTTTGAACTTTCTGCGTGCCATGATGGTCGTTCTTATCAGCATTGACATAATAATTGTTTAATTGTTGGAATGTCTTATCATCTGGAGTAATAATAGTTAACGCTCCTGGAACTGGATACGAATAATTATGACCATTTAACTGTTTAATATTGAATTGGTCCCCCATCATTGTTGCAGTTCTTAATTTTTTAAAAGGTTGATTTAAACTTTCAAATCCTAATTCCCCATGTTTCAACTTAACCTTCTTCGTATTTAGCTCATTATAATCGTGCTGTGTCATAATCACGAGATAGGTACTATTAATCGTCATATTATAATCTTTATTATTACGATGTTTAAATAATCCTGGTTGTTTGTAATCCACCGCAATCAGTGAAACTGCATTCTTCTTAAAGAAATCAACTTTAGCATGATCTTTAATATCACGTTCCAAATGACGTACTTTCTCCTGAGTCTTCTTATTATTGTGAAGATTTCCATCCATTGAAACTCTATATTGATCCGACATAATAGAATCGACCTGATTCGATATCCCTCTATAAGTTGAAATCGTCATACCCACAGTAACAATTAGAAATGTACATAACATCGTGATGCTTGCAAGTCCAATCGCATTTGAATTCATCCTAGACTGCAATCCTGAAATGGTAAAAAAGTATTTGGGATTATAATACCATTTAGGGATTCGTTTTAACCAATCTAATAGTAAAACGCCTAACGATAAATATAAGCAATATGTCCCAATCATAACCAAGCCAATTGCACCGAACAAATCATATAACGAGCGTAATACCATTTGATTAGAGAGCGCAATGTGATAACTGCTAAATAACGTAACAACTCCAATAACTAGTAAAACGTATAATACAAATTTGGGTAACTTTCTTTCAGCTCTTTGACGTTGATGTATTAATTTAATAGGACTTTGGAATAATATTTTTAAATTGTTAATCAAGAAGAGAAATAACATTACCGCTGCTAAAATAATTAAAGTAATGCACATCGCTTTCACATCAAAAGGATAATCCAATAGCGACATGCCCGTTTGATGCATTAATTTATTCATAAGCATAAAAATTAATACGCCAAAGAGATAGCCACCAGTTATACTGATAACCGCGATTAAAACATATTGATATACCATCTCGATGAGCATAATCATTCGGAAATGTTTCTTCTCCATTCCAAGTATCATGTTCATCGCAAGTTCCTGTTGACGACGTTTCATCATGAAGCGATTGGCATATAAAATAAATATAAAACCCAAGACACTCATAAAGAAATTTCCCACACCAATAAATATAGGTAATAGCTGACTTCGTTTTTGGACGTAGTCATTCATATTTAAAGATAATAGAATAAATTCCGTTGCGAACATGATGCTCAGTGCTAATATAAAGGGCATGATCACATGTCGCTGCATCTTGAAGTTTTGAGCAATCATCTTCCAGAGCATATGTATGGTCATGTTAGTACCCACTTTCATTCAGAATAGCCAAACTATCAGCGATACGCTTTTGAAAATCTTGTTGCGATTCTTCCCCTCGGTAAATTTCATGATACAAACGTCCATCTTTAATAAATAATACTCGTTTAGCATAAGACGCATCGATAGTTGAATGAGTTACCATTAATATCGTTTGCGTATTATCATTAATTTCTCGAAATAGCGTCATGATTTGTTTCGAAGTCTTTGAATCGAGCGCACCGGTCGGCTCATCGGCGAGCAGTAAATCGGGTTCATTGATTAATGCACGACCAATCGCAATTCGTTGTTGTTCACCACCAGAAACTTGATACGGGTATTTAGAAAGTAATTTCTCAATACCTAATTTAGAACTTAGCGCATTCATACGCTGTTCCATTACTTTATGAGAGCGGTTAGCAAGCACAAGTGGCATTAAGATGTTATCTTGATTCGTCATAGTTGGTAAGACGTTGAAATCTTGAAAGACAAAGCCAAGATTATCACGACGAAAATGCGCAATTTGCTTATTACGTAACTTGCGAATATCTTGAGTGTTAATAGTGATGTTGCCTTCAGACACTTTATCAAACGTTGCAATTAAGTTTAATAATGTGGATTTACCTGAACCCGACTCACCCATAATGGCTACAAATTCTCCCTTATCAACTGTAAATGAAATGCCATTCAGCGCAGTAGTCGCATTTAACCCTCTGCCAAACGTTTTCTTTACATTTTTGACGTCTAATAACATCGCTTCAACCTCGCTCTCTTTAATAATTTTTTACAAAAATGATCACAATGAAGATGTAATCCAATAATTTAAGACCTCATGTTCCTTTTGTTATCTCTATCATAAAACAAAAAAATGCCAACAACATTGATAATTTCTTACAAATGTTGTTGGCTAGCTTACAATATTGAAAGTTTAATTATTTTTCGGGAAATAAATACTAAATGCCGTACCTTTGTTCAACTCAGACTGTACATCTACATGATGATGTAAATGTTGAGAGATATGTTTAACAATAAACAATCCAATGCCTGATGAATTAGCATTCAATCGACCATTATATCCTGAATAGCCTTTATCAAAGATCTTCGGTAAGTCAGCTTGACTAATACCGACACCATTATCACGAATAGTCAATACATGCTGTTGTTGGTCAAACGTAATCCAAATGTCCTTACCTCGCGCATACTTCAATGCATTATTTAGAATCTGTTCAATCATAATCGAACACCATTGTGCATCGGTCAGAACTTCATTCTCACACCGTTCATAATGAATCTTTGTCTTCTGATCAATAAATTGAATAGAATATTTCATAATTAATGGACGGACAAGGTCATTAATCTTTACTTTTGAAAAGGACATATCCGTTTCTTGGTTCATCAATTTTAAATAACTTAACGCTAAACTTGTATAATTATCAATTTGAATAATTTCTTGTCGCACTCGATTGACGACATTATCTTCATTACGCTCTAACAACAATTTAGATGCTGTAATAGGCGTCTTCATTTGATGAACCCACGTTAAGAAGTAATTCTCCACATTAGCTTGATATTCAGTTTGATCACTTTTCACCTGTTGCAATTCATGCTCTAGTTCATGAATAGTGTCTCTCATCTGAACTTGTTCTCTAAACCCACTTAATTGTACTAACCAATAAATTATCATGATGAATAGCATTATTCCGGCACCTAATAGATACGCACTCAGTGGCAAATTAAATAGAAAGAAGATAAGTAAGAATAATAATATAAATGTGATAACTATAATAATTTCATTTAATATTGATTTAATAAAAGCTTTCAGCATAATTAAGACACCTTATATCCAACATTCTTCTTAGTTTCAATTAAATCTATAACACCTATCGATTGTAATTTCTTACGCAATCGTGTCATATTGACTGCTAAAGTATTGTCATCTATAAAATTCTCCGACTCCCAACACTTTTCAATCAATGCGGTACGGCTGACATACTTACCTACATTGCGGAACAACATATTTAAGATTTGTAATTCAGTAAAGGACAATTGAACCGATTGAACCGATTCGTCTTCAT
This sequence comes from Staphylococcus sp. HMSC14D10, assembly GCF_001808125.1. NCBI lineage: Bacteria > Bacillati > Bacillota > Bacilli > Caryophanales > Staphylococcaceae > Staphylococcus > Staphylococcus sp. HMSC14D10. The sequence goes on from NZ_KV792245.1 coordinate 102,655, forward strand.
GGTAAAGTGTTGCTTCATCTACAACAAGTTTGCAATTTTTAACAGTAATTTCATTATTAGACACTGCTAAATCATACGTTCTACGTAATAATGCTTGAATCTTAGTTATAGTTAACGATAAATTAAATGGTTTCTCGATAAAGTCATCGCCGCCCATTTGAATTGCCATAATTTGATCCATATTGTCGGTTCTTGAACTAATAAACATAATCGGTACATTAGAAGTCTTACGTATCTCCTGACACCAGTGATAGCCATTGAATGTCGGTAGATTGATATCGAGCAATACGAGTTGCGGTTGATTTGCATGAAATACGTCGATAATATTATCAAATTGTTTAGCCACGATGACCTCATAATTCCATTTCGATAACTCTTGCTCTAAACTTTCTGCAATGATAAAATCATCTTCCACGATGAATACTTTCATATTGCTCACCTTTCATTACTAATGATTTATTAAGCTTTGTGGTCGTCGTCATAATCAGGATTTGAAACTTTATTCTTTTCCTTTTCAAATTCTGCTTCTTTTTGTTCAGTTTTCTTTTTACGTTTACGTTCTTCCATTATTGATAATGCGATAAATCCAATGATGAGTAGTGGTGATAACATTACAAATATCATCGATTGAACACCTCTATATTTTATATTTGATTGATACATCGTCTTAGTCTTCATTTTACAACTTTACTTATAAAATGAACATCAAAAAACTGAAGCGATACCGAAATAATGACTATTTCAACGTACCGCTTCAATCATAATAAAGATTATAAATTTAATTGCGACTCATAAGTACAGATTAGATATTACTTTTTATTTAAGATGTAAGTTCTAATATCTTCTATTGAAATACTGTCGTATATTTGTGTTTTGGCTTCTCCTATTTTGGCTACTCTCAACATACTTCCACCATAGCTCTTTGGTGAATATTGCTCCCAATAGTCTAATTGTTCAAATAGTTCTTTCAATGTTTCCATAAGATTTACCACCTTTTCTAAATTTGGGTAAATAAAATAGCCCTCCTTAAATAAGAAGCGCTCACGGACATCTTCTTATCTTTCAGGAACTCCTGTTGGATTTAGCACCTCACGTCAAACGCAGTTGCTGGAGCTTCATAGGGCCAATTCCCTCCACTCACTCTTAATAAGACGAACTATTTTATTTATTGGTATTATAACTCACTTTTAACAATTATAAAAGTAAAACGTTTACAACATATGATAAAACTAAATATAAAATAAATTCTATTCATTAATAATTGTTTACAATTACTTTACTTAAAAATAACTTTATACTAACTGAAAATCAAATTAAATTTCTTAATATGAATAGTGTAACAACTATACAATATACATATTAGGAGGCTTTTTTTAAATGAGTTTCATCAATAAATTTGGTAAAACAACAGTAGCAAGTTCAATCTTAGCTGCATCTGTATTAGGGACAACACACGTGTCATTCGCGTCAGGTTCTGGCGAAGGTAACCAAGGCCAACAAGGACAAAATGAAGATTACATGGCCATCGGTAACACAAAGAATCCTAAAAACGTTATTTTCATGGTCGGCGATGGTATGGGACCTGCATACAATTCAGCTTATCGTTACTATGCCGACAATCCAAATACTAAAGAATTAGATCAAACTGCATTTGACAAATATTTAAAGGGTACTAACCGTACTAACCCTAATGACCCTAAAGAGAATGTAACAGATTCAGCTGCAGGTGGTACAGCCTTTGCAACTGGTCACAAAACATATAATGGTGCAATTTCAGTAGATAATAATAAAAAGCCATTAAAATCCGTTCTAGAAAAAGCGAAAGAACTTGGCAAATCAACTGGTATTGTGACAACTGCTGAAGTAACAGATGCAACACCAGCCGTATATGCTGCACACGTTGATGACCGTGATAAGAAAGACGAAATCGCGCAACAGTTTTACAATGACAAAATTAATGGTCAACATAAAGCTGATGTTATTTTAGGTGGCGGTTCTAAATACTTCGGTAAAGAAAATGGTAATTTAACGAATAAGTTCCAAAAAGACGGTTATGATTATGTAACAAACAAAGATGAACTTGCTAATTCACAAAGTGATCAAGTATTAGGTTTATTCTCTGAAAAAGATATGCCTTTACAAATCGATGCACCACAAAGTAATCCATTATTAGTAGATATGGAAAACAGTGCCTTATCTAAACTAGAAAAGAATGATAAAGGGTTCTTCTTAATGGTCGAAGGTGCGTCTATCGATAAATCAGGACACCCTAACGACATTACTGGTGTTATGTCAGAAATGGGCGGATTTGAAAAAGCTTTCCAAAATGCAATAGACTACTCAAACAAACACAAAGACACTTTAGTTGTAGCAACTGCCGATCATTCAACTGGTGGTTTATCAATTGCTAAAGGGAAAGATTACGTATGGAATCCAGAAGCAATTCATAAAATGAAACACTCTGGTAGCTACATGACTAAACAAATTGCAGATGGCAAAGATCCTGAAAAAGTAATCAACGAAGGTTATGGTATCGAATTCCCTTCTAAACAAATGGATAAAGTTAAAGACGCTGCTAAAGAATTGAAAGAAGCTCAAGATAAAGCTAAAAGTGAAGACGATGAAAAAGTAGCTGCAGCAACTACTAAACTTCAAGATGCGATTCAAAAACCAATCAACGATGAATCTCACACTGGTTGGACTACTTATGGTCATACAGGTGAAGACGTAAACACATATGCACATGGACCAGGTGAAAATAAATTTGCTGGTAATAATGATAATACAGATAGCGCAAAAAATATCTTTGATTTCTTTAATAACGATGTAACATCTAATCAAAACCAACAATAATTAAGACTAAAAATTTAAGTATAATAAAGGTTAATTGCAATTTAAAAGCACTTTGTCAATGATTTATATCATCGACAAGGTGCTTTCATTTAGTTAAGATTTAAGTTTTCTTTTAATTTCTCATTAACTTCTTTTAGACTATTTTTATCAGGATAGAAGTAGTATAGATTGTCATCACCAAGTGCATTTTGACCGTTAATTGTTAAACGTTTAACATTGTCTTGTGCTTTATCATAGTCAGATTTGAAGCGATTTAACTGTACGAAGCTTAAATCTGTTTTCAAGTTATCTTGAGCAGCTTTGAATATACCGTTTAATTTAGTTACTGAGTTAACAGAGAATGCTTCTCTAGCAACTGCTGTAATTACTTGTTGTTGACGCAATTGACGACCTTCATCGCCACCAGCACCATCTTCCTTACGACTACGCATGTAAGCTAAAGCTTTTTTACCATCCATTTTGTATTGCTCACCTTTAGTGAATTGATAGGTATTGGTACTATCTTTAGTTATAAAAGAGCCATTACTCGTAATTGTAACTCCACCAAGTTCATCTACTACTGTTTTAACGCCATCCATATCAATAGAAATATAATGGTCAACAGGTACATCCATTAATTTTTCCAATGAGTTGACTGCCATTTTGGGACCACCATATGCATAAGCATGGTTAATTTTTTCGGTAGTTCCATGTCCAACAATTTTAGCACGTGTATCACGAGGTACACTTACCATTACAGTTTTTTTATCCTCTGGGTTAATTGACATCAAGACGATAGAGTCACTACGTTGCCCGAGATTTTCTTGCTGTCTTTCAGCATCGTCATCTATACCGTAAAGCACAACCGTCATAGGGTCTCCCTCTTTTGCTGCCTTTTGTCTTAATTGGGAATGATCTCTATCTAAGGATTCATTAATTGAATTATTTAATGAATGTAATTTCGTAAAGACAAAAATAGCTGCAGCAACAATAAGTACTAATAATATAATCAGTATTGTAATAATTACTTTAAAAGTAGTTGATTTCTTTTTTTTCATAATATTAATCACTCATTTTTTATAGACTTTTAATAATTTCAATCACTCGTGTTTGCTGCTCATCTGTCATATCAGAACCTGATGGTAAACATACTCCATGGTCAAATAAATAGGCACTGTTATCTATACCATCAACCATTATATAATCATAAGATTCAAAGTATGGTTGTAAGTGCATTGGTTTCCATACTGGACGTGCTTCAATATTATTTTTTTGTAATTGCGAATTAATTTTGTTTTTCTTCAACATTACAAAATATATTCTTTACATTCATCAAAACCATTACATTTTATCTTATAATATTAGTTAGAATTTACGTTAAAACTAATGTAACTATCATGTAAATATGCAATAAATAAACTACTTGCGTAATGAATTAGTAGCTTATTTATAAAAATTCATTTTATAGCTATGTAATTCCGAGTAAAACTTTCAGATTTCTTTATCCGTACATTATACAATTTTGAACGGTCAATATATGTCCTTATGCAATAAATTCATTATTTGTCTTAAAAAGTTATACTTACATTTATCCTCTTCCTCAATTAAGGTCTCTCCAACAAACAATAATTATGTAATTTACATAAATATAAAAAAGCCAAGATATTTCTACACAGAGATATCTTGGCTTAAAACATTAATATTCAATATTTGGCATTTCGTTTACTTTGTTTTGGTATTTTTTGAAACCAACATATGCAGCTACGCCTAAAACTACTGTAATTAATAATCCCTTCATGTCTGTCACTCCTTTAAGGTTCTACATTTATTAGATTTCTTAAATATTAAAATCTAAATTTACCTATATTATACACTTAAAATTGTTCATTTTTAAAGTCACGTTTAATTATCTTATACACCATTGGTCTGATTTTTCATGAAAAGTATTGTATTATTTTGAAAATCGAGTATATTAATTATATCGATTTCGAAATAAATATATATGAGATGCACGACTGTGACAAAATTATTATACATTACAGCACACCCATTAGATGAATTAGCTTCTAATTCTATGGCTGCTGGTAAAGCATTTATTGATTCATACAAAGATAATCATTCAAGTGATGAAGTGAAGCACATTGATTTATTCAAAGAAGATATCCCTGTTATTGATAAAGATGTATTAACTGGTTGGGGTAAATTAAGAAATGGCGATGAACTTAATCAAGATGAACAACAAAAAGTTGATCGTTTCAGTGAAATTTTAGAAGAATTCCTTTCAGCTGATAAATATGTTTTCGTTTCACCAATGTGGAACTTATCATTCCCACCTGTATTGAAAGCGTACATTGACGCAATTTCAATTGCAGGTAAAACATTCAAATACACTGCAGAAGGTCCTCAAGGTCTTTTAACAGATAAAAAAGTATTACACATTCAATCACGTGGTGGTTTCTATTCAGAAGGTCCAGCTGCAGATGTTGAAAGTGGCGACCGTTACTTAAGAACAATCATGACATTCTTAGGTGTACCTTCATACGAAAATGTAATTATTGAAGGTCATAATGCGGAACCAGAGAGAACAGAAGAAATTAAAGCCGCTTCAATTACTGAAGCACAAGAAATGGGTAAAAATTTCTAATAAGCATATTAAAAGGCATTGCGTAGTCATTTACGCAATGCCTTTTTACTATTCAATCCTATTTACTTCTCATCTTTCAAATGCTGAATATCTTGAAATCCTTCTCTGTAATTCGATAGTTCTTCCATGATGTCATACCAATCATGTCCTACCTTCTGAAAGGTACTCTGCATTAATTCATCTTGTGCTTTATTTAATTTATCAACTAACTTACTGCCTTTAGGCGTTGGAAATAATTGTTTCACACGTCGATCTTCTTCAGATGTTTGTTCAACAATTAACCCTTCTTCCTTCAATTTACGCAACGTCGCATGTGATCCTTGTTTAGAGATTTCTAATGTCTTTAATAATTGCTTAATGGTAATACCAGGCAATTTATTAATGAAGAACAAAAAGCGATGGTGCTGACGACTCATGTCGTATTTTTCAATAATTTCATCTGCCGTTTTTATAAATGTCTTATATGCGAAGTAAAATAACATATGTTCATAATCATTTTTATTACTATCCATAGATTTCTTTCCTTTTCCATTTATGAATGATTATACACATTATAATCAATTTTCAAAAAACAGTCGAAAAAAGGTCAACTAAATTGACTTTATTAGCCAATATAATTATATTGTAAGTGTATTCTAATTTATAAATAAAGGTGGAATGAATATGAAACAACGTGTAGGACAATACTTAATGGATGCAGTACATCATGCAGGCGTCGACAAAATCTTTGGCGTGCCAGGAGACTTCAACCTAGCTTTTCTAGATGACATCGTACGTCATGAAGGCGTTGAATGGGTAGGAACGACTAATGAACTTAACGGTAGTTATGCTGCAGATGGCTATGCACGTATCAATGGACTAGGCGTGCTCGTTACTACATTTGGTGTTGGTGAATTAAGTGCTGTTAACGGTATCGCAGGTTCGTATGCTGAACGTGTCCCAGTGATTGCAATTACAGGCGCGCCAACGCAAGCAGTAGAACAAGCCGGTAAGTATGTGCACCATTCATTGGGTGAAGGTCGTTTCGATAGCTATCAAAAGATGTTCGAACACATTACGACAGCGCAAGCATACATTACTGCTGAGAACGCAACAACTGAAATCCCTAGAGTCATTAATGCTGCTATTCATGAACGTCGCCCAGTGCACATTCATCTTCCTATTGATGTTGCAATGACTGAAATCGAGGTAGATTCAGAGTATGATGTCGCACCAATTCCAGACGTAAATGTTGATCGATATATTAATATGGTCGCTGACAAACTACGCTCCGCTTCACAACCAGTCATTATCACAGGTTATGAAATCAACAGTTTTCACTTACACAAAGCACTCGAGCAATTTGTTAATCAAACACACATTCCAGTCGCTCAATTATCATTAGGTAAAGGGGCATTTAACGAAGAGAACCCCTATTATATTGGCATTTACGATGGCAAAATTGCAGAAGACCAAATTAAAGATTATGTCGATAACAGTGATGCCATTTTAAATATTGGCGCTAAATTAACTGACTCAGCTACAGCCGGTTTCTCTTATGAATTTGATATTGATGATGTGGTTATGCTTAATCATCATAACTTTAAATTGAATGAAACGGTTGCTGAAGATGTGACGCTACCTAGCTTAATTGATGGACTTAATACCATTGATTATCGATATGAGGGCTCGTTCCCTACTTTTGAAAAAGGGACATCAAAAGAAGTCGCATTATCAGATGATATCTTAACGCAATCAACTTACTTTGACATGATGCAACAATTCATTAAAGAGGATGATGTCTTATTAGCTGAGCAAGGTACATCATTCTTCGGTGCGTATGATTTAGCTTTACCGAAAGACATGACGTTTATAGGACAACCATTATGGGGTTCTATCGGTTATACTCTACCAGCTACTTTAGGTACGCAAATGGCTGATCCAAATCGCCGTAACATCTTACTAATCGGGGATGGCTCATTACAACTTACAGTTCAAGAGTTATCTACGATGATCCGCCAAGATATCAAACCGATTATCTTTGTGATTAATAACGATGGTTATACAGTAGAACGTTTAATCCACGGCATGGAAGAAACGTACAATGATATCCGTATGTGGGATTATAAAGCCTTACCTAAAGTGTTCGGTGGCGATAATGTTATTGTGCATGACGTGAAAACATCGAATGACTTACAGAACGTCTTTGACGCCATTAACGCTGCTCCAGAGCAATTACACTTCACTGAAGTCACAATGAAGTGGGATGACGCACCAGCTAAACTTCGCGACATTTCAAAAGCCTTTGCAGCACAGAATAAATAGGTCATCTACAATTATTAAAATAAGCCTGTCGCATGTTCTGCCATGTCACAGGCTTTTTTGCATCATATACTCTTTTCATCCAAGTATTCAGAATCAATGACATCTTTCGTGATATCTTGAAGATGTTTTATATCCCATTGACTTTTCTTATCGTTTATTAATCCATGTTGTTGGGCTAATTTCTCATTATAATCATCTAAATTATACACTTCAAAATCATGTCTCGTGTCTTTATTGGTAGGATCCCACTGTTGATAATGATTGACCATACTCGTCCACTTCACATTTTCAATATGTGCACCTTTAGGCGCTTTAACTATATCAAAATTTAGTCTTCCTAATAATTGATTATGTTCATCTCCAGTATTTTGCCCATTCAGAAAGTTACCTAATGAATATGCGACAAGTGTTTGATGATTATCACGCTTACTCTTCACCCATTTAACCGGTTGAATGACATGTGGGTGTGTACCAATGACAACATCTACACCCTCATCCGCAAATAATTGAGCGTATTTCTTCTGTGTCTTATTTGGTGTATGGTGATTTTCATTTCCCCAATGGGCAGACACTATCACTACGTCGCTTTGTTGTTTTGCTTTTTGTATATCCTGTTTAATAGTAGCTTCGTCAAACGTTTTAATTGTGTAAGGATATTGTGATGTCATTTCATTTGTACCATATGTATAACTAAGTAAACTCACCTTAATACCATTCACAGTCATAACTGGTATCGTTTGAGCGTCCTTTTCCGAATTAAAAATACCTGTAAATAAAACTTGTTTATCAAACTTATTCCATGTCTTGAGGTGATTTAGGACACCTTCATCACCTTGATCTAATGAATGATTATTGGCACCATTTACCATATCAAATCCGGTTTCGACAACATCTTGAGCAATCTGACTCGGAGTATTGAAGTTCTTAAATCCTGAAAATGGGCGATCATCCCCACCTAATGGAGATTCTTGATTAATAAATGCAAGGTCAGGTGATTGTATGTCGTTCTTAATATGTAAATACATAGGCTTAAAATTGAATGACCCATCTTGTTGCAGTGCATCATTATAGACAACGGGGTGTATTAAATTATCTCCTACTGCAACCACTGATGCTTCATCAGTAACATCTTCAGCCAGTGCCATGCCACAGAGAATTGCAAAAGTGAAAAATAGTACTAAACAACTAACATAATACTTAATCACAAAGTACGCCTTCTTTCATTGAAGAATTTCAACGTCTTTTATATTCAAAACATATTTTAGTTGAGTTGCATAACATTTATTAACGAACTCTTTAATTTTCATTTTAGACAATTACTAATTTTAATGCAATTTGGATAAGAAAAAATTTTAATATATCATTTAGTTGTATAGTCGATAAATTATTAAGGGAGTTTATAATATGATATTATTGCCATTAAGCTTTGTTATGGGTTGCTTTGGTTATATCTTTAAATTCCATCCACCTACCGAGCGCAATCGTTGGTACGGTTATCGAACAACGAAATCAATGGTCAATGATCGTAATTGGATTAAAGCACAAAAACAATTTGGCATCTATTCTTTAAAATACTTATGGGTGTTATTATTGTTTGGAATTATCGGAGTAGTGATTGAAATTGTAGGTATGATGAGAAGTACTGACATTATCATCATGACTGGTTTAGGCATAGAATTGGTAGTAATGCTGTGGTATATGTTTATTGTGTATTGGAAAGTGGAGAAAGCACTTTAATTTTGACTTTATACAACAAGGTCCTCTACTTCATTCATTTGAAATAGAGGACTTTTCGTTATTCAGTCTCAAATTTTTAATTTCAATCAATGCATTTTAACAATAATTCTACCGACATCACCACCAGCTAATTTATCAAATCCTTCATTGATATCATCTAGAGTAATCACTTCACTAATGAGTGGATCAATGTTTAATCTTCCTTGTTTATATAAACTTATAAAACGAGGAATATCTCTATCAGGAACACAGCTTCCTACATAAGAACCTTTAACTGTCCGTTCTTCTGCAGCTAATGTTACTTGTGGAAATGAAAATTCATCTTTAGGATGAGGTAAGCCCGTTGTTACTGTAGTACCCCCTCGTTTAGTAATTTTATAGGCGACTTGCATTGCTGGAACAACCCCTGCTGTTTCAAATGCATATTCTACTCCGCCAGGCACATATTCTTTAATTTGTTCATCTATATCATCATCACTAGAGTTAAATGTCGCGGTAGCTCCAAACTGCTTAGCTAAATCAAATTTGTCTTCATTAATATCTAATGCAATAATTTCATTTGCACCTGCTAACTTAGCACCAATAATGGCATTTAATCCTATACCACCTAGTCCAACTACAGCAACATTACTACCTGGACGAATTTGAGCTGTATTCATCACAGCACCAATACCTGTAATGACAGCACAACCAAATACTGCTGCACGTTCAAATGGTATTTCATCACTGATTTTTACAATAGAATTTTCAGAGACAACTGCGTGTTCTGCAAATCCAGAGACACCTAAATGATGATATACTTGTCCATCTTCATTAGATAATCGAATACCTCCTTCTAACATTTCGCCTTTTTCATTTGCTTTAGCTCCATTTTCACACAAAGCTGGACGTCCTTCTTTACATGGTATACATTTACCACAGCTTGGAATGAAGGTACAAACTACATGGTCACCTTCTTTCACCCTTGTGACACTACTTCCAACTTTTAATACTTCGCCAGTTGCCTCATGACCAAGTACCATTGGTAAAGATCGAGGTCTACTGCCGTTAATTACTGATAAGTCTGAATGGCATAGCCCTGCTGCATGTATTTTTAGCAATACTTCATGCTCATGAGGATCTTCTAACTCTAAGCTCTCAATTTTTAAAGGTTTCGATTCTTTATAAGGTTGAGATGCTTCCATTTCATATAATACTGCTGCTCTTGTTTTCATAATTAAACACTCCCTTGAAAGTCCCTATTCATAATATCCGTCTGTTGATTTTCGAAATTTTGCAAATTGTTCTCCATCGTGGCCAAACCAAATTTGTGCGTTTTTCTCTGCTGCTAATTTTTTTATCTTTTCTACAGAATTTGTCCAACCAACCGAATCATACAAGATACCTGGAGATTTAAGTGTTGGTTCCATACTTTCTTTCGTATAAATAGCATCTGAGGCGAGAATAATTGTTCCAAGTTCTTCAGTTTCAATTTCTAAGCCAATCATGCCCCATGCATGACCACTGCCAAAATTCAAGACCTTAACGCCATCTACGAGTTTTAAATAATCTTCATCTCGTTTCATAGTCTTCCAAGTTAAATCGTTTTTAATCCATGCGTCTATATCCGCCCATATATACGCACCTTCTTTTTGGTTACGTGCATAAGATTGCATTGTTCCGTTGAGTTCATCGTTATGCACTATGACAGTCGCATTTGTAAAGTATTCAAGACATCCTGCATGATCTAAGTGCAAGTGAGAGGCCACAACAATATCAACATCTTTAGGGTCTATGCCAATTTGTTCAAGTCGATTAGGTAAATGACATGCTTCGTCAGCAAAGTATGGAAACGCTTTTTGTGTTACTGTAATCCAACGCCCATTATCTCCCATAGCATTTGGATTACATGCTGTATCGAATAAAATCTTTGCTTCAGGATGATCAATGAATACAGTATAAATAGGAAATTCATGCATTTCATTAGGCTGATTTGGATTATCCATCGTCGCTTGGTTTGAATTAGCAATCATCAAGTTTTTATCCATCTTCATGCGTCCATTGTCTAGTACGTAAATTTTCATTCTTTGTTTTTTTACATTTACCATGCTACTCATCCCCTTATTAACTTTTGCATGTATTATACATAGATGTTATTTACATTTTACACATAAAAATAATTACTTACAATATTTAAGTATCCTTGTTTGATTTATAAATCAAAACAAGCCTTCCACTTCGTTTGAAATTCGAAATGGAAAGCTCTATTTATGTGCTTTGTCGTTCTACGTTATTTAATTTTAATACATTATTGTTGATTTCAAATTCTGTCTCTTCAAGTAATGCCAATAAATAGTTAATCAATTGCATACCAATGTCATTGACTGGTTGATTGACTGTCGATAATGGAATCTTCAATAAACTAGAAATGGGTTGATTATCATATCCCAAAATGGCGATTTGGTTAGGAATATCTATTTGATGGGCAGTCATAAAGTGCATTAACCCTAATGCCACTTCATCGCTACCTGTAAATATAGCATCTGGTAACTGTTCTTGTCGCAACAATATTTTCCCTATCTGCTCACCATCTTCAATTGTATGAACATTATTAAAAATCCATTCATTTCTAATATCTAGACCATTATCTTTCATCGCTACTCTAAATCCGACATTTCTAGGTTTATTGAAGCAATGATCATAGTAATTATTGTCCGTGCAATAAGCTATGTTTCGATATCCTTTATTAATTAAGTATTGAATGGCATCATACGTCGTTTGACGTTGGGTGGTATGTATAATCTTCACTTTATCAGACTGCATTGACTGATCTGCCGATAAAATAATAGGTCCATATTTCGTATACGTCTCTAAAACCTCTATGTCATTTTCAAGTGCGCCCATTATCACACCAGCAATTTGTCTTTGCTTAAACATATTTAATAATCTTAATTCCTCTTCTTTATCATTATATGTTTGCATAATTAACATATGGTATGGTGTGCCTTTAATTTTTTTATCAATTGCATCAATCAAATACGCGAAATATGGATTCGTAATTCTAGGTACAATGATACCAATCGTATACGACTTGTTAGAACGCAATTGCATAGCGACTGAATTTGGCACATAATCAAGTTCATCCATCGCTTGTTGGATTTTAATTTTCTTATCCTCAGAAATATAAGGATGATGATTTAAATATCTTGAAACCGTCGATATAGATAACCCTGCTCTCTGAGCTACATCTTTTATTGTTGCCATAGTACCACCTTTAACGAAAACGTTTTCATTATTGATGATAGGTTGTTCCCTAGTTTTTGTCAATCACTCAAGTTAGATATTTATCAGTTTAAAAAATATTAAAAGCACGGGAGTGGGACAGAAATAATAATTTCTCAAAATTTATTTTGTCGTATCCCCAGCTTGCTTAGCTTGTAGAATTTCTT
>NZ_KV792246.1:0-9362 GCF_001808125.1 Staphylococcus sp. HMSC14D10
CAACAAGTTCATGAACTTGTTGTGCCTTTTTAATTGCAATTAGTTACCAAATAAACGACTCCAAAATCTCTTTTTAGGTGGTTCTGCCTCCCTATTATCACTGGAATCACTCTTCGTTTTTTCAACAAACTTATCCTCTTTTGTTAATTCATCTGTACTATCATGCTTGTTCTCTTCAGTTATATTTTTATGATTTACTTCAGTTGGTTGACATTCTTTTTGTTGTTGGTTGATATTTTGAGATTTTTCAGTAAAAGTTGCTTCTTGTGGATTAATATTCTGTCTATTATTCATCGTTGTATCAAAAGAATAATTAAGCTGTCTTTCTTCTTCTAATTGGCTTTCTAGTTTTTGAATTTTTTTATTGTTTTCTAAAGATAATATTTGTTGATTTTCCAACAGTTTATTTAATGTATTAACATTGCTATTTTGTTGATCTAATTGTTTAGTTAGATTCTCAATATATTTTTCATCATTTTTAGCTCTAGTTTCAAAGATTTCTATTTGCTTTTCTAATTCATTTACTTTTGTTTTTAATGTCTCAGAACTATTTGAATTATTATGTATATACTTTTCAACTTTTGCAGTATTTTCATTAAATAATTCTTTTTTTACTGATTCTTTATTATGGGTTGTTCTCTCTTTCTTAGTGATTTTTTCTATAATTTTTAAATAATCATTATCTTTAATATAATTAATTCCATTTTCTTTTTCAAAAGATATATTTAATCTTTTAGCATTATTAACAATAGTTTGTTTAGTTACACCTAATTCATCAGCAATCATTTTAATAGTTTTCATAACATTCACCCTTAGGTACCTAATTTAGTACCTAAATTTTACCACCTAACAAAATTTATTTCATCATTTAGTACTAAATTTACTACCTATTAACTACCTAAATGCCTAATTACCCACCCATAAAATGTTTTTGCTACTTAATTAGGTACTAAAATATCGAATTATACATTTGGTAGTTTTAGATGTACTTTTAATTACATTTAAAACTCTTTATATACGCAATTGAAAGTGTTAATATTACTTTATAAATATTAAAAGAGTCGATGCTACGCCAATAGCATCGACTCTCGGTAATAAAACGATTCACACTCGTTTGTTTATATATTTTTTTGATACTTGTATTATATATATCTAATCATCTAAGTGCAAGCACAAAACATATAACTTACGTAAAAATTGTTTTATTACCTCAATCCCAAAATGGAAATGAGGTTTTTATTATGCCTAATTTTGAAAAATATAATTTATCACAAGTAAAAACTGAAAGATTTTATCAACTGCCTAAATATTTATTTGAAGATGCATATTTTAAGAAAATGTCTGCAGAAGCCAAAATTATGTATGCGTTATTAAAAGATCGTTTTGAATTATCCCTCCAAAATGAATGGGTAGATAAAAATAATAATATTTACTTTATTTTCAGTAATAAACATTTGTGTGAATACTTAGGTTATGCAGAACAAAAAATTATAAAATTGAAAAAAGAGTTAATAAAATTTAATTTACTAACTCAAGAACGTGTTGGCCTTAATAAACCAAATAGATTATACCTATTAAAACCTAATTATGACATTGAAGCCAGTCATATCAAGGAACTTCCAAATTCACAGTTCCAGAACAATGAATTTGGAAGTTCTAGAACTGTGAATTTAAGTGGTCAAGAACTTCCAAATTCACAGTCTAATGATACTGATTATAATGAAACTGATTATATTAAGACTAATAGTAATGATACGTATGATTTGAATGATAAGAAATTAACACATTCAAGTAATCACACAAATCATTCAAATCACTACTATTCAAAATTCAATGATGAAGCCTTAAAATTTCAATTATTAGAAGAATTACCTCAAAGTATTCAAACTTATTTAAGTAACTTTTCTGTAACTGAAATTAAACTTATTAAATCTGTGTTATTAAAAGCTAAAACATCCTTCAACAATTCTATTGATGCATATTATTTATTAGAAGATATGGAATTTGAAATTGTTAATGTTCTTAAGCGTTTTAAAGCTACATTAATTCAAAAAAATGAAACCGTTGAAGCAATGCAAGGGTACTTAATGAAATCTCTTAAATCTGAATTTGCAGAAGTACATACGCTTAATAAACGACGTGATCATTTACCAATCACTTCTTTATTTAATCAATAATACAACTTAATAAGCCAACAATGATCCAATTAGAGAATATCTTTAATTAGATGTTCTCTTAACTGTAAGCGAACTCTATTTTCAATGAAATGTAATTAATTAAGTAAGTGGGACTAAAAGCGAAAAGTTTTAGTCCCATTTTTATAAACAATTACTATTCATTGTTACTACTATCAGCAATTTTTTCTTTTTAGTGGAACCCAAGTATTTGTAAGCATGATAAATTACTTCTTTTTAAATTTATTTGGCTTATTCGTATTAATGTAGTTGGCATACATCTTTAACAATTCTTCTGTTTCATCAGGACTTAAATGCTCACATTCAAAATACTTTTCAAGCATTGCGCCTTTTCGAATAAGTCTATGCGCTCTTTCTTTTCGATCTAAATTTTTTAATCTATGTTTTCTTAATTCAGCTTTTTCAATTGCAGCATTTGTTTTTTTGAGATTTTGAAAATCATTCATCTTATCACTTACTATTCTGATTAATTTCGTTTTCTTTTAAATTTTCATTGTTCTCGTTGCTGCTATTTTGTTCGATATCTTTATTAAATGCTTCAATGACTTTATCCATAATTTTATACAATTCATCACTAGAGTTAATCATATTTAAATCAAGTTTTTTTAAAAAATAATCACCAATTTTATGAGATAGTTGTGCTTCTTGTTGTTTCTTTTGTTCTTTCAGTTGTTCAATTTGTTGTTCTAATTGACTTAACTTTGCAATATCGGTTTGTTTGATTTTAGACATTAAAAAACTCCCTTAGTTTATCTATATAAAGCATACCATAATTCATTGGGTAAGTCGCTCATTCATGATATAATATAACCAGTTCTTAAGACACTGCCCATTTACATGCAAATTAGAAATTGGCATAAAAATGGGCAACCCTACGGGTTGATCTTTATAGTTCCCACAGGGGTTTAAATTCAAAAAAGCGAGGAGGTAAAATCATGGAGAAAGGCTACTTTATGTTGAGAGTGACTAACATTAATCGAGCAACAAAAAATATCATTGCGTCAGCGTCTTATCGTTCTGATGAAGCATTATATAGCGAACGTACAGATGAAAACATTAAGTTTAGAAATCATATTGTTAAGCCTGAAAGCATGATTTTAACCCCTCAACATGCACCCGAATGGACGAAAGATAGACAGCGTTTGTGGAATGAAGTCGATAAAGTTGAAAAGCATAATGCGAAAACTAAAAACCCTAGATTAGCCAAAGAAGTCTTGTTAAGTTTGCCTAATGATTTTGATAGAGAAGTACAAACAGAATTAACAAAAGATTTTATAAAAAGTGAGTTTGTAGACAAAGGAATGGTAGCTGATATTTCAATTCATAGAGATGATATGAACAATCCACACGCTCATGTGTTACTGACTCAAAGACCGTTTAATTCAGACGGTACTTGGGGAAAAAAGACAAAAACAAAAACACGATATGATGAAAATGGTCATGCGATTTTAAATAAAAATGGTAATAAAGTTAGAAAGCAAGAACGCTTTGCCGACTTTGATTTTAAAGAAGTTCGTAAGCATTGGGAATTAAAATTAAATCAATATTCAGAACGTGAACAAAGTTTAAGACGATATGATAGTCGTTCTTTTGAAGCACAAGGTTTAGACAAAATTGCTGAAATTCCATTGACTAGAGAAGAATATCGACTAGAAAAAAATGAACAAAAACGCTGTGAAAAAGAGGGTGTCGAGTACCAACCCGTTACTTATTACGGACAGAAAAATGAAGAGATTAGACGATATAATCGTGGTGAAGTATCACAAGTATTTAGTGATAAAGAGAAAGAACAAGCACAAAATGAAATTAGATTATTTATTCAAAATGCTAACGATCAAGTAAGTAAAAATGAACAAAGTTATTCTATTTTATTTGATAGATATCAACGTGAAGTTGGCTATTCAGAGGCTAAGGAAACCATTAAAAATACGTTTGATAGTGCGTCTATCTTTGGTCGTAAAATTCAAAATGACTTACTCAAAAATGAAATTAAGAGACGTCAATTAAAATTCTATGCTAAAAATTATGATGAAAATTATCAGTTTAGAAAAGAAATTGAAAGCAAAGGATATAGCAAACAAGAGTTTGCTAATACTGTTGAAACTAACTATAAAGCGTTAATCAATGAAAAGAATAAGTTAGAAAGTAGAGAAGAAAAACGTAAAGAGATTTATCAATCAGCTAAAGATGTTTATCTAACTGAAAGTAAAAAAAATAATCTAATTGTTCAGCAAATGTACCCTAAATCTCATAAACAATTTAGTAGTGATGAGAAAGCATTTATCGTTGATGAGGCGCAAAAAGGTAACTTTATAAAAGCAACTAATGTTAAATATCTATTCAAACAAAAAAACTATATCCCTTCGAATGTATTTCTAGAAGATACTTATAAAAAAGCGAGTAAGGATATTTTCTTTAGTGAAAGACAGCTTAAACACTTAGAAAAAGATAGCTTTGAATATAATGTTGAGTTGCAATTCATTAAAGAAAAAGAGAAAGAAATTGAAAGCTATGGAGAACATATTGATGATGATTTAAAAATAGATATAGGCGATAGAAAATTTGAAAAAGTCAAAGACCAAACCCCTAATGAGAAAGTTCAATTACTTATTAAACTTGAGAAATATAATCATGTCGATCAAGAAGAAGTTATTGAAAAACATATTAATCAAGTTGATAGAAATGACCATGACAATCATCTTGAACATGAAAATGAACAATCTAATCATATTAATTTACCAACGATAAATGCTAGTGACTTCCTTATGTATTATGCGAATGAAACTGAAAAACAAAACAATATTAATCATAATAAAAAAAAGAAGACACAAGAGAGAAATAATCGAATGAGAAGATAGTAGGACGTTGAAATGATATAAAGTTCATTCTTTAGTAATAAGAAACTTAAACAAATGTAGTACATTGGTTTTGCTTAAAAGAAAACATTAATAAACACCGATTGCATCGGTGTTTTAGTGTTCATGTGAATATTAAAAATTTTATGGAGTGATGATACATGAACACATTCGTTTTCGGCGTGATTAAAAAGAGATTAGAAGAAAAAGGTCTTAATGTACACGAAGTATTTAATATGAGCGATAAACAGGCTAAAAATGACTTATTTGATGATTTATACCATTATGTACGCTATACAAAGCCATGCGGTGCAGAATTAACGATGGTTGCATTAAATGGTGATGAATTGATGCACTACTTTGTATGCTGTTATATGGAGCGTTATGCTTACAGATTGAACGCTTAACCGTTACGACATTTTGCAAATGTCGTTGAACTAAAAAAAAGAGGTGACTATGTGTAGTCACCTCTTTTTTTTACGTTGTATTCGATTCTCTTCTTCAATAAGTCGAGTTTTTCGTTCTCGTTCTGCCGGCTCTTTCTCACGACGTTTTCTATCTCGTTCAAGGATATCTGTTGTTCTTCCAAAATCTCGCCAATCTTCTGATAATCCTGTGTTATCCGCTCGATTTGGTTTGCGTTTGCCCCAACATGCTTAAACTTTGGCAATCGATTGTCGCGTTTCTTTATCAAATTTTGGTACGACCAATCGACTACCTTATGCCTTTTTCTTAACGAAAGCAGGCACACTTATATTTAAAGTTTCCGCAGATTGTTGTAACTTTAAATATTCGTCTTCGCTCACTCGAAAACTAATTTGTTTACGCTCCTTAAGATTAGGTTTACGGTTTTGCCTAACAGTATCGTCGCTAGCCACTTGTAAAAAGAATTTCAATAAATATCGTGATGATTGATGATTAAAATAGTGATACTAAATTTTTTAATTTTTTTCTAGGGATAAATTTAGTAATTGTAATAAAATACCAATAATAGTAATTCCTAAAGCACTATATATTAGTACATTTGTACTATTAGCATTAAATAAAATAATTCCTCCGATTGCTGATCCCATAGCACTGCCTAAATAATTAATAGAACTATTTAAAGCGACAGCAGAGCCTCCATATTCAGGATGTTTTTTCAATAATATATGTTGTTGAGGAGCTTGTGTAGCCCATCCCATAGCTCCCCATAAAATAAAGGGAATTAAACCTAATATAGGCAAGTTAATAGAAATAGGAATTAAACCAAAACTTAATGCTAGTAAAATTAAAATAATTAGCATAACAAATCTTGTATTTTTAAATCTATCTATAATAAATCCTATACCAAAACTTCCTATTAATCCGCCTATTCCCCACGCTGTAAGGTAATGAGTTAAATTTTTTGTATCTGTATTTGTTTTAATAATATCGGCTAAATAAGTATACAAACCTAAACTAGCAATGGCAGCGCATAATGTAACCGAAATAACTCTTAGTACATGCTTGTTTAAAAATAATTGAAAACGATCTTTTAAATTTGGAGGAGCTTCTATTTTAAATTTAGGCATCAATATAGATATGCTTATTAATGCAATAAAACTAATGACAATAATAACCAACATTGCAAATCGCCAATTAGAAATGTTGGCAATTTCTAGTCCGAGAGGAACTCCTATAACAGTTCCTACACTCATTCCGCCTACTGTAAAAGCGATTGCTTTTCCTTTATTTTTTTCGGAGACTAAATGATTGCTTGCACTTATTGCAATTGGTGAGAATACGCCAGCTCCTAAACCAGCGATTGCTCTTGATACGATATATAGCATGTAGTTCATAGATATTGCGGTTATAATATTGGCTAAAGTAAATATACTGAGTGCTATTATTAGTATTTTTTTAACTGGGGATTTAGCTAATATTGTTGAAAAAATGGGGGCAGAGATAGAGAAAAACAATGTAAAAACTGTTACTCCTTGCCCAATAGCAGAGCTACTTTTATTAAAACTTTTACTTATTGATGGTATTAATCCTGCTACTATATAAGCATCCATACCTAAGGCAAACATACCTAAAGTTAAAATCCATATTTTTTTCATTATTATCTCATCCTATCAGTCAATTTTGATTCATTAAGAGATTAGTTGTCTATTTTTGGGAACAATAGAAGGATAAACCTTTACTTGAAATATATGAATAAGTAATGTATTAATATGGGTATAAACAAATAGTTAATACCATGGGGGATTTTATGAATTTTAATTATATGAAGGACTTCATTAAAGTTGTCGAGTACAATAGCTTAAATAAAGCTTCTAGAGAATTGAATATAAGTACACCAGCCTTAAGTAAAAGAATTAGAAGTATTGAAGATTATTTTGATTGTCAGTTATTTTATAGAACTTCTAAGGGTATTTTTTTAACTCAAAAAGGAAATGCTGTTTATCATTCGTTTTTAAAAATAAACGAGCAATTTGAAGAATTAAAAAGTAAAATAAGTGAGTCTAAAGATAAAAGAATTAAATTAGGAGTCATACCTAGCTTTTCTTTATATAAGCTACATGAAAAGAATTATATTAATGAAAGTGTCGTTTTAGTTATTGAAAATAGTACTTCAATTTTACTTGAGGAAATTTATAAAGATAATATAGATGTTGTTATTGGTGATATTACACATTTAAAAAATAACTCGCTCTATACACAAGAAATTTACACTGAGGACTTTATTGTGGCTTATGGTGATGAAAATAAGTTTAAAAACACTAACCAAGTAAGTATAAAATCTTTAAAAAATGAGAATATTTATATACAAACACCGCCATGTGATACATATGATCTTCTTAAAAATTATTCCTTGAAAGATAAGTTACATATTGATTATGTTGATTATTATGAAACTATATTAGCTAATGTCAAAGCAAATAAAGGTATTACTTTGACTCCTCAATCTTTGACTACAAGACTTGAAAGTATGAACTTATATCAAAAAAAATTACAAAGTTATAAAAGAGTTGTAGGCGTAGTATCACGTGATAAAGATAAGATGAATAAAATTATTGATATAATTCAGTAAATGAATAGAGTATACAATTCAACTACCCATAAGACTTTATTATGTAAACTTGTAATAAAGTCTTAAACATTGTTAAATCAACGTTTAAGACTTTTTCTTACGATTATCATTTATACAGATTTTATACATCACTGGTCTGACACGTTTTCATTTGTTTTCATTAGTTAGTATCTTGTATCTTTATTCAAAATTCTAAATTAAAAATAAGAGTTACTTTTTTTTATCTAATTTTCTTCCTAAAGTTCCTAAGATACCACCTATTAGAAATAAAATTATAATGGAAATTAAGTTGACTAATTGATTATTTATATCTAAATTAGGCAAGATATACAAAGCATAAATTATAATAATAAATAAAAAATGCTACCCATAATTATTCTGTTTTTCATAAGTATTCATCCTATATTATTTATTTTTTCTATTTTTCTTGTGGTTTATTTTATAAAGTGTATTCATAAAAACTATAAACAAACCGATTACAGTAAAAATAATGTATAGTTTAAATCCAGTTCCAGTAAAAGTTTTTAAAGATGTGAATTTAAAAACAAAAAACACTATAAGAGCAAGTATTAAAGCATAAAGTATTGTAAAAAAATTATTGAAATATTTCATTATACAAAACTCCATTCTTGCGTTTTTTTGACTTTTATTTTGATAACGTAATTTATTGCTATTATTCTATTCTTTCCAATCAACTTCCAACTGTTTAGAAAATTCTTTTCTTTTTTCTTCAAATTGGGGATCATATTCTTCGTTTTGTATTTCTTGATGGTATGAACGTTCTTTTAACCATTGTGGTGTTTTCTCTCGGCTTATGAATTGTTTCTGTTTACCTATATCTTTCATTTGAGGTTGTCGTTTGCTATGAATACGTTTCTCAGCGTCAAAAGTAAATTCTAAGTATTCAATTTTGCGACCTTTTCTAGCTTTAATTTTATTAATATGTAAATTTATAAAGATAAACCCCAATTCTTTGGTTCTGTTGCAAACTTGAAAATCATATAATATAGATACAAAGAAATGAAAAATAATAAAATCCAACCGAATAATCTGTTGATATAATAGTATATAATTTACTGCTTTTGCATAACTTTGTATATTAATTTAACTTTGCAACAGAACCAATAGATACTTATATATTAACTTGAATGATTTAAAAAATTTGAAGATATCTATATTTTACTAAAATCAAGGTTGTTATTGTTAGTTTTGATGTTTATTTAAACATAAAATGACTTATCGGAAGTAGATATGCTT
>NZ_KV792247.1:0-1147 GCF_001808125.1 Staphylococcus sp. HMSC14D10
TGGTGCATTAATTGTTAATCATTTTCGTTATCTAGATTATAACACTGTTGAGTAGAGAAATGCAAAATTAGTATCTATATAGGAGGATGAAATAAAATAGAGAGTTTTATAGGATTTCTAACAATCTTTTTCTTTGCAACAGAACCATAAAATTAAAGCGAAAAAAGGACGTAAAATAGAATGGCTAGAGTTTACTTTTGATGCTGAGAAACGCATCCATAGTAAGCGACAACCTCAAATGGCGAATGTAGGCCAACCCAAACAATATATCAGTCGAGAAAAAACGCCAAAATGGCTACATGAAAAAAATCAAAACAATACAACTAGAGAAATGACTGAAGAAGAAAAAGCACTATTAAAAGAACAACAACAAGCATTTAGACAACAATTAGAACTAGATTGGGAAGATTAGAAAGTTTACAAAAGATAACATGAAAGATATACTGAAGTTAACAAACAGACAGATACATCATTAGATGTGAAAACCCCAGCATGCCGACCAAAGCATATGCTGGGGTTTCTTTTTTATCGTTTATGTTCTTGATTTAATAAATAAAGAACACGCCCAACAATAATTGGACATACGATATACTTCATAACAAACAGAACGACAATCATTAGATGTGGCACCTCCTTTCTGCACGGAAGTGCTCTCCAATTATAACAAAATCCCTATGACCTGTATGCGTGCATACAATATGCAAGCATACTGTGTGCACGCATATTGTATGTAACATCTAAATACGATATATCAATTACAGGTAAAGAGTCCGGGACATAATTTATCCCTTATAGGTAGTTAGTTTGTATAGCCTAGTCATCTTTATTTTCTTTTTTATTATCTTTTTCGATTTTTTTATCTATAAAGAAGAAACAGATAATTATAATAAAATAAATAGCAAAGAAAATAGTTTTGCCATATGGAATATGAAAAATAGCGATAAAAATTATTGAATACACGCTCAATGATATCAAACAAATATTTAATAATAAATTATACTTTTTTAATTTATTTTTTTTCATTTTTAATTATTTCCCCTTTTTTTATTATGTTATTACTTTATATGTAATAAATTTATAGAAAATGGAGGAATTATTATGAAAAATTTGGTTCTGTTGCAAAGTTGAATTTATAATATAATTTTAA